>CALJGK010000040.1 GCA_938075195.1 uncultured SAR86 cluster bacterium | reverse complement strand
ACCCTGTCTTCAGTTAAGTTAATATAGGGAAAGAAATCTAGCTTTGAAACACTGTAATTATTGAATTCGTATTCATTAAACAAGGATAAGAACTTTTCAGTTCTTGGATTACCTTTGATGGTTGTATTAACTTTAAATTCTCCTCTTAACCACCTATAGAAAGAAAGCTTAACCTTCCTTTTATCGCCTTGTTGAGATTTCATGGGAGCTATGCTCCAAGGTATAAATATTTCTGCATACCAAACACCTTCACCTATACTTGTGCCATAACCCCAGTCAGAATCCCAGTCGTAGTTCACTTCGTTTTCATTTCTAACGACATTATCAAGAATTGAACCGCCCGCAGAAACAGAAAAACCATAAGACAGGAGACCATCTCCATCAAAATCAATGGATACACCGACCATGTCGGCATTAGCCATTTCGTCATCTCTCTGATGCTTTTGAGTTCTTATACTCTCGTTAGATTGATAGGTTATAAAGCCAAAATAAATGCCCTTTTCATCTTCAAGAACCAAGACCTTTTGATCCCCAGAAGCATCATTTAAAGTAAAGGGCATACTTTCATAATATTTGGTTATCTCATCTGCTTGAGACCATTCCTTTTCATCTAGCTTTCCATCAATAATGAGATCAAAAGAAAAAAAGGTTGAAGAAAAAAATACTAAAAGTAGTAATGAAAAAGTAAGCTTCCTATGCAATATATATCCCCTAATGGAAATGTAGTTTATAGATAGAGGGGACTAAAATCTATATCTAAGCTTCACAGTAAAATTTTCATCAGAAGGATCATTCCAGGGCCTTCTGTAGAGGTTTGAAAGATCATCCTCTTCATCATTAAGGGAAACTCGACCGCCCTTAGAATAGACTAAGTAAAGATAAGAAAGGGGCATGATTTCATATCTATACCTAACCTGAAATGCTAATTCGCTTATTGTAATAGGTGAGATAGAAAGATTTATTGGATTTAACTTTCCTTTTTGATCCCCTATATAGGGAGTAGGATTTCTTCCGGTGAATGCTACAAGTTGAGCTTTTATTCTTAACTCGTGTTTATTGTTTTTAAACCACTCAAGTTCAAAAACACTTGTTCTCTGTTTTCTTTCATAAGTAGCCAAGAGATTATCATCTAGCCAATTTAGCCAATTTTTCTCATCGGAATGATTATAGGACATGTTGAATGACAAGTTATCGCGAGGCATAAACTTAATAAAGGCTCTAGAAGAGTTTTTCCAACTTATCCCCGAAGAGTGCTCACTACCCTTACCTCTTTCAAACCTCAGACTGTAAATATATTTTGGCTTTCGTGGACCAGTAAATTCTATATAACCTCCGATCCCTTTGGGCATGTGGATATATGGAGCCAAAGGTGACCCTCTAGTGATTCTTGTATTTCTACCCGTACTTCTATAAAAAACTTCAGTTTTTACTTCGGACAGATCGATGAAATTTGCCTCAACTTTTAAGGCAAAGTTTGAAGATTCCCGAACTGTATCGGCATTAAATTTAGATCCATAACCAATCTCAAATAATCGAGATCTAAGAATAGAACCCTCTGAAAATCTTGTCTTTTTAAATTGAGTCCTGCCATTAAACATTAAACGGTCATTTAATATGAGGTATCCCATATCATTAAGATCAAGCTGATCATCATAGAAATTTATACCTATACCGGAGGAAAAGTCTTGATCAGGATTGAACGAATAACCCAGTGTTAAACCGAAACCGTCTTGATTATTCACGTTTGAATGCATCAAATTACCATTCATTCTGTGGACTTCAGATGGAAGATACGTAAAATCCACTGAATTAACTTGGGCGTTCGTACCTAAAACAGGCTTATCAACATATGTCCCTAAATACCCATATTTAAAGTCATTGACCTTTGTATTGAGCCTTAGTGCATAAAAATCTCTACCTTGCGAAAATTTTTCATCCCTTTCAGATGCACTCATAAAACCAAAATCTACTTCACCTTTTTGTGTATATTTCAAAGCAAAATCTATCTCACTTGTTTCTGCCTGAGTTTCTTCGCAATAATCTTCTAGATCACCTTGTACGTCACAATCATAATCAGGTCTTCCACCTATCCTTCTCGTGTTAATGATTCTATGCATGCGATCACTTACATCGAACATACTATTATTTTCAGCAAAGAATGGTCTCTTATCAGAATAGAAGGTTTCAAAAGCAGAGAAATTCACAACAACTTCATCGCTCTCAACTTGTCCGAAATCTGGATTCAATGTGAGGTTGAGCTGTTTACTTGTATTAATTTTCCAAAAAATTTCGGCTCCTGCTTTTGAGATTTGATCTGAATTAGCAATATCTTCAGTTAGGGTTGTGTAGGGGAAAAAATCTAGTTTAGCTACTGAATAGTTATTAAACTGATATTCGTCAAAAACAGATAAATAGACATTCTCATAGACGCTTCCTTTGATAGTTGAAAAGCCTCTTCCAACGCCCATAAGCATCCTGTAAAAAGCCATTTTTACCTTTCTTTTTTCACCTGTTTGAGTTTTCATTGAGGCAATTGACCAAGGTATAAAAGTCTCTGAATACCAAACTCCGTCCTTTACCGAAGCGGCAGATTGCCAATCTGCATCCCAATCCCAATTTCTTTCCTTTTCATCTGTGACAGTTGCATCACCGACTGAACCGCTAGAAGAGATAAAAAAGTTATAACCTTCAATGCCATCACCATCAAAATCGATTACTATTCCATTTTTATCTGATAACGATCGCTCTTGGTCGCGCAAGTGACTATTTATTCTCATCGTTTCATTGGTCTGGTAGTTTTTAAAACCAAAATACAGGCCATTCTCAGACTCAATAATCAATATTTGCGTTTTGTATTCGTTTACTTCTCTTAGAGAATATGGATAAACTTCATACAACTTATCAATCACTTGAGCTTTTTGCCATTCTGCTTCATCGAGCAAACCGTCAATTTTTATCTCTGATTTAAGAGAAAATGACAATACCAAACTCAGGATAAGACCTGTAAGTTTAAAATAGCGCATTTAATCTATAACAGTGATATTTATTTTTTCTGAGATTATCGGAGGATCATGGGGAGTATGCGTCATATCTCCAAGAACAAGTTGCATGGAATAGTTACCTGGCAATAACTCAACAAGTGATTCAGTCTGCCCTCCACCAAAATGGATATGATTTGGCGAAGAAGGAATAGACTGCTTAAAATCTATTTTGTCTACATCAATCAATAGATGATGATGTCCTGTGTTCTCTCTATCGGTTCCGGCTGGAGCTATGCCTTTTCCAGAAAGTCCAAACTGGACAAGAAACGGTGACTGCACTTGGTCTCCATCATTGAGATTAATAAAGTAGACCTTTGCTTCAGAAGAAATAAAAGAAGATAAAAAAAGAAATAAGGAGAAGATAAAATGTTTCATATTAATTTAAGTACTTACCTGATCCGTAGAGAAGCGGTTGAAGATCACTATTATTCAATACCTTTGAAACTCTGCCAATCACAATCGTATGACTAGAATGATCTATTAAATCAGTACATTCACAAAATAAAGCAGATAAGGATTCTTGATTATAAATATAACTGCCGTCTTCATTCCAGGCATTATTCTGAAACCTTTTTTCGCCCTCTTCGCTATTACTGCATATTTCTGCTATATCTTTCTGCTCACTGGATAATGTGTTAATACAAAAAGAAGAATCAACGGAAATAATGCCATGAATCGAAGCTTCTTTATTGATACATACAAGCATGGAAGGAGGGTCTACAGACAATGACGTAACAGATATTGCGGTCATAGCATGTCTTACGATATCCGATTTAGCAGAGATAACACACACAGTTGATGTTGAACTACGCATGGAAGTTAAGAAGTTTTTCTTGAGATCTGATTCTTTCATTTAGGATAAAGCCACTGATCAAACATTGTTACTAATGGCTTCAGAAAGCATAATATTGTCCATATGGTGAAAAGACAAGCAGCAACAAGAATTATTGGTGGTAAATATAAAGGAACTAAACTTGTATTTAAGCCAAATAAGATGCTGCGACCAACAGAAAGCAAGACTAAAGAAACTCTTTTTAATTGGCTTCTAAATGATTTAGATAAAAAAAAATGCTTAGATATGTTTGCTGGGACAGGTTCACTTGGACTGGAGGCTATTTCAAGAGGAGCTAGTAATGTTGTTTTCATCGAGAAACAATTAAAACTCTCACAATCAATTATTGATACCACTAAAAGACTTAGACTAGAAAAAGTGTCTAGAGTAATAAATACAAACTCAATTTCATTTGATTATAAAACTTTGAAACAGAAGTTTGATGTCATTTTTCTAGATCCCCCATTTCATGAAAATCTTATTCCAAAGTCTTTAGAAGTAATTTGTAACCAAAATCTTTTAAATGTAGGAGGGTTAATCTATGTTGAATGTGAAAAGGATTTAAAATTAGATCTTTCTAAATTCAATCTAACTGCATTGAAGGAATCCAAAGGCGGGGAAACGAAATACTATTTATATGAAGGCTAGGTTAATACTAATTCTAATATTCTTTTCAACCCTCACAGTAGTATTAACTAATGGGAAATCGACTCTCTTTGCATCTCAAAGTCTTATCATATTAGACAAAACGATCACCTTAAATTCAGAAATGATAATAAGCTTAATTGTTTTAACAACATTAATGGGTGTGTTAATTCTAGGGATAGTAGATAAAGTATTTTTCTCACGGAAGGAAAAAAAGAATATCGAGAAAAGCGAATAAAACTATTTCCTTTTCATTGACTCAAAGAATTCGGCATTAGTTTTATAATCTTTAAGCTTATCTAATACCCACTCCATAGCAGCGGTGTCATCCATTTCATTGAGAAGCTTTCTCAATACAGTGATATTTCTTAGTTCAGTATCGGAGGTAAGTAGGTCTTCCCTTCTGGTACCAGTCTTTCTTACATTGATAGCCGGAAATACTCTCTTTTCTGCAATCTTTCTATCAAGATTTATCTCTGAGTTACCAGTGCCTTTAAACTCTTCGAATATCACTTCATCCATTCTTGAACCTGTATCAATTAAAGCAGTAGCGATAATGGACAAACTTCCACCACCTTCAATATTTCTAGCAGCACCAAAGAACCGTTTCGGTTTTTGCAATGCGTTAGCATCTACCCCACCGGTCAAAATTTTTCCTGAGGCAGCTTGAGTTGAGTTGTAAGCTCTTGCAAGACGAGTGATAGAATCAAGAAGGATAACTACATCATGCTTGTGTTCAACTAATCTTCTAGCTTTATTGATTGCCATTTCAGCAACCTGAACATGACGAGTAGGAGCTTCATCAAAAGTACTTGCAATGACCTCCCCCTTAACTGAACGTTTCATTTCTGTAACTTCTTCAGGCCTTTCATCTACAAGCAGGACCATAATTTTACATTCTGGATTATTACGCTCTATTGAGTGGGCTATACTTTGAAGTAGTAGTGTTTTTCCTGCCTTCGGTGGAGACACTATTAAAGATCTCTGCCCCTTACCCGTTGGTGCAGTAAGATCAATGACTCTGGAAGATAAATCTTCGGTGCTACCAGTGCCTAATTCGAAAAGCATTCTCTCATCAGGAAAAAGAGGCGTTAGATTTTCAAAGGATGGTTTATTTTTAGTTTTGTCCGGTTCTTCGTAGTTAATTTCTTCAATTTTCAGAATTGCAAAGTATCTCTCACCATCTTTGGGTGATCTAATCTTTCCTTTGATAGTATCTCCCGTTCTGAGACCAAAACGTCTAATTTGACTCGGAGAAACATATATATCGTCAGGGCCTGCCAAATAAGAAGCATCTGGTGATCTTAGGAAACCAAAACCATCTTGAAGAATTTCGAGGACTCCTTCGCCTTCGATATCTTCACCACTCTTGGCTTTGCTTTTAAGTATTCCGAATATTATATCTTGTCTTTTTGCTCGAGAAGCATTTTCTACTCCACAGTCTTCGCCCAGAGCAATTAGCTCTTCAACGGGCATTTTTTTTAGTTCTATTAGTTGCATGAATAAGGGTTAGTGCGTGAATGAAGGGGTTGACCGAAGAAACTTCGATATATGAATACTAACCTTGTTAGAAATTAGAGTCTAGTGTTTTCTATATGTTAGATTCAATAAAATCCGTCAATTGAGTTTTACTTAGAGCTCCGACTTGTTGTGCTATTAGCTCACCACCTTTAAAAATTGCCAGAGTGGGAATACTCATAACATTCTGTTGAGCTGCTGAACTCTGATTTGCATCCACATCCAATTTGCCAACCTTTAATTTATCTGAAAATTCTATGGCCAACTCTTCAACAATTGGACCAACCATCTTGCAAGGCCCACACCATGTAGCCCAATAATCTACTAATACAGGTTTATCGGATGCATTAACTTCTGTCTCGAAATTATCATCTGTTAGTGTGACAACATTCATAGGTACTCCTTGAAATTTGTAAATGGGAATTTAGTTAGAATCATTATCCGAATACATTATTAGGTCAAAACTGGAAATTTTCAACACTCAAAAGATTATTTTTTAGTTGTTACAGCTCCTTCAGATGCAGAGGTAACCAAAGATCTATACTTATCTAGCACCCCTCCTTCTTCATCAGCAACTGGACAAACCCAGATATCTTTTCTTCTTTTGATTTCCTCCTCAGATAAATCGAGGTTTATTAAATTTGTTTCAGCATCGATTGAGATAAAATCACCATCTTTTATAAAAGCTATTGGCCCTCCATCGAATGCTTCTGGTGTGATGTGACCAACCACAAAACCATGTGTACCTCCAGAGAATCTACCATCAGTGAGAAATGCAACTTTATCTCCCAACCCTTTGCCCATAATTGCAGAAGTAGGACTAAGCATCTCTCTCATTCCAGGGGCTCCTTTAGGACCTTCATATCTGATCACCAGAACATCGCCTTCGGTCACTTGATTAGATAAAATACCTTTCATAGCTGATTCCTCAGAGTCATAAACTTTTGCCTTTCCTTCGAACCTTAAACCTTCTTTACCTGATATCTTGGCAACCGCCCCTTGTGGTGCTAAATTTCCGTAAAGTATTCTCAAATGGCTATCCGGCTTTATGGGGTTTCCTACTTCTCTAACTATTTCTTGATTGGAAGGATAAGTCTTGTAGGTCGATAGATTTTCTTCTAAAGACTTTCCTGTGACAGTCATTTGACTGCCATCAATCAAGCCCTCTTCTAGCATGCCTTTCATCAACGGTACAATGCCGCCAATTTCAATTAGTTCAGACATAAGAAAATTTCCACTAGGTCTCAAATCAGCCAAAACAGGAGTTCTTTTTCCTATTCTTTCAAAATCATTTAAATTCAAATTAACTTTTGCTTCATGGGCTATTGCAAGTAAATGTAAGACGGCATTGGTAGATCCACCCAATGCTATAACTACCGCAATTGCATTTTCGAAAGCAGCTTTAGTCATAATATCTCTGGGCTTTATATCCTCTGTTATCAAATGCATCATCGCCTCACCTGCGCTTAATGAGTCATCTAATTTACTGGATGAAATGGCTTCTTGTGCTGAACTATTAGGTAAACTCATTCCCAATGCCTCAATGGCTGAAGCCATAGTATTTGCGGTGTACATTCCTCCGCAAGATCCCGGTCCAGGAATAGCAGAAGATTCAATGTCCAAAAGCTCAATATCTGACAATGAACCTTCAGAATGTTTCCCAACAGCCTCAAATACAGATACTACGTCAGTTCTATTCAATCCTGGTTTGATACTTCCACCATAAACAAAGATTGAAGGTCTATTTAGCCTCGCCATTGCCATCAAACAAGCTGGCATATTCTTATCGCAACCGCCTATAGTGATGAGACCATCAAATCCCTGGCCACCAACAACTGTTTCAATTGAGTCCGCAATAACTTCCCTTGATACAAGTGAATATCTCATCCCTTTTGTGCCCATTGATATTCCATCTGAAACAGTAATAGTATTAAATATCACTGCTTTAGATCCTACTGAATCTGCTCCTCGAGCAGCAGATTCGGCAAGCTTATCTATATGCATATTACATGGCGTCACCATACTCCATGTAGAAGCTATGCCGACTTGTGGCTTCTTAAAATCTTCCGATTCAAAGCCTACTGCACGCAACATGGCTCTAGAAGGGGCCTGTTCTGGACCATCGACTATCTCAGATGAATATTTTCTTTTATCTTTTGACATAAATTAATTATAGGTTACAAATCTATCAACTTATAGCTTACGCTATCGAAGCTGCCAATAGTTCTTGTGTATATTCGTGTATCGGTGACTCAAATAATTCTTCTGTTAAACCTTCTTCAACAATATTTCCGTCTTTCATGACATAAACACGATCAGATAAGAATCTGATCACTTTCAGATCATGGCTAATACATAGATAGGCAAGGCCTAGTCTTGATTGTAGGTCCTTCAAGAGGTCTAGTACCTGCATTTGAATAGAGACATCTAAAGCAGATGTTGGTTCATCTAGCAATATCAATTTAGGTTCCAATATTATTGCTCTTGCAATCGCCACTCTTTGCCTTTGTCCTCCGGAGAGCTCATGGGGAAATCGTGAGAAAGATGAAGAATCTAATTCAACATCTTTAAGAGCTTTTAATATCTTTTCATTTCTACTTGATTTACTAAGAGATGGCTCATGGACTTTAAGACCTTCACCAATAATCTCTCCAATTGTCATCCTAGGAGAAAGAGATCCAAAAGGATCTTGAAATACTATTTGAAAATCCTTTTTATACTTCCTTGTTTCACTAGTACTTAATTTATTGATATCTTTATTATCAAAAAATATTGATCCATCGGACTCTTCAATTCCAAGCAGCGCTCTTGCTAAAGAAGATTTACCAGATCCAGACTCTCCCACTAATCCAGTCGTAGTCCCAGAAAATATATTAATATCTACTCTTTTGACTGCATTCAAATATTCGGTAACCTGACCAACAAAATTTTTCTTAATCGGATAATTGATATCGACATTTTTAGCTTCCAAAAGGATAACTTCTTGTTTATTAATGGCTTCTTTTTTCCCAGGAATAGAATTCAAAAGCTTTATGGTATAAGGATGTTCAGGATTATCAAATAAAGCTGTTACTTCTCCGGATTCAACTATTTTGCCATCTTTCATAACGCAAACTTCATCAGAAAACCTTTTAACTATATTGAGATCATGGGTTATGAAGAGTATCGACATACCAAATTCTGCCTGAAGCTCAGATAACAATTCAAGTAATGCTTTCTCAACAGTTACATCGAGAGCGGTAGTAGGTTCATCGGCAATTAAAAGCTCTGGTTCATTCGCTAGTGCCATCGCAATCATAATTCTTTGCCTCTGGCCTCCAGACAATTGATGTGGGTATGAATCAACTTTTTTTTCTGGTTCAGGGATCTTAACCTTTTTGAGAAGATCTAAGGTCCTTTCTCTAGCTACTTTTTTACTCAGTTTTCTATGGATTATCAATGTCTCATCTATTTGAAAACCAACTTTCTGATAGGGGTTCAAAGATGTCATAGGTTCTTGAAAGATCATAGAAACTTTATTACCCCTCAAAGAAGTTAAAAACTTTTTAGGAGAATCCAGGATTTCTTTATTTTCAAATTTTATCGAAGCATCTTCAGAATACCTCACCGTACCTTCGGGTAAGAGTTGAAGTATGGATAAAGCAGTAACTGATTTTCCAGAACCTGATTCTCCAACAATTGATAGAGTCTTTCCTTTTTCAATAGCAAAAGAAATATTATCGACCGCCCTAAAGATTTTATCTTTAGATTCAAAGTCTACAATGAGATTATTTACTTCTAATATGTTACCCACGAGTCTGTACTAAAAAATTAAAATTAATTGAGTCTCCATCAACGAATGAAAATGAACAAGGGAGATATTTAGAGTCAAATCCATTTAATCCCCAAAACATTATATGTTTTCCACCAGGTACAAAAATAGTACTCGATTGAGACTCTAAAACAACAGAATTTGGCATTATCATCTTCATCAAACCCTCAGTGTTGATTGTGGTTTCATGAATCTCTGCCCTTATTGGAGAGCAATCTATTGAGAGTATCTCAATATTTTCATCTGTTTTATTGACTATACTTAAATATCCGCTTGTCATCTTGGATCCTTTTAAGGGTACATATAAATGAGCATCCTTTATAATAACTTTAACTGGGGATGTTTCGGCGCAACTTATCACGATGAAAGAAAAGATAATTACAAGAAAAACTTTAAAAAATTTATTATTCATAAGTTATTGTTTATTCCACATTTCAAATATTTTTGCTGAACAAACCTTTTTGAGTGAATTATCAAAAAAAGAAATTCCTTCAGCCGATGAAGCATTTATTTTTGAGGCCTACAGGCAACAACATTCAGGCATCATACTTTCATGGATCATGAAAGAAAACTGCTTTCTTTATAAAGATAAATTTGAGATTTCCGTAACGCCTTCATCTAATTTATCAGTTAAGACTTTGGGCGAAGCTAAAAGAATAGACGATATTTATTTTGGAGAGGTTGACGTCTACTTCAATTCAGTTAAGAAAGAATTAAATTTTGAACTTGATAGTGAATTTATAGATATTTCCTATCAAGGATGTAACGCTCAGGGGTTCTGCTATCCAGTCATTACTAGAAGAATTGATATGAAAGAAATAGATTATTTATAAATTTAAGCTTTTTTTTATAATTTCATTTAAAATCGTCGAAAATCTACAAATTTCATCCATATGACAAAATACATGCTACTAAATGGACCAAACTTAAATCTTTTGGGTACCAGAGAACCTGAGATTTATGGTTCAGAAACATTACAAGACATTGAAACAAATCTCCTTGCTATAGCTAAAGAATTGAATTTTGATCTTATTTGTCACCAAAGTAATGCTGAACATGAGCTTGTGGATCTAATTCATTCTGCAAGAGACGAAGAAGTTAAATGTATAATTATAAATCCAGGTGCACTTACTCACAGCAGTATCGCCCTTAGGGATGCATTATCTGGGGTAGGTATACCATTTATAGAAGTTCATATTTCTAATATCTACGCTAGAGAAGATTTCAGACAAGTATCATATTTATCTGATATTGCCCAGGGTGTTATTTCAGGTTTAGGTATTGAAGGATATGAACTAGCTTTAAAAACAGCTTTTAAAAAGTTTAAATAAGGAGAGGAAAAATGGATATAAGAAAAGTAAAAAAACTAATAGAAATGTTGGAAAATTCAAATTTAGAGGAAATAGAAATCAAAGAAGGAGAAGAATCTGTAAGACTTGTTAAAAGTCATGGGGTAACTCCAGTAGCTGCTCAATCCTTTATTTTGCCTCAAGAAGCTTCGGTTCCGACTAGCGAAGATATCAATCAAGAAGATAAGGAAATTATTAAGGAAGGAAATTTAATAAATTCTCCTATGGTTGGAACCTTTTATGCGTCTGCATCTCCTGGTGCAAAGCCATTTATTTCAGTTGGGGATCAAATTAGTGAGGGTGATGTAGTTTGCATAGTAGAAGCCATGAAAATGATGAATGAGATCAAATCAGAATTTTCTGGGACTGTACTTTCTGTAAATGTAGAAAATTCAGAACCAGTGGAATATGGACAACCTCTTTTTGAAATTTCTAAATAATGATTAATAAACTTTTAATCGCCAATAGGGGCGAAATAGCGTTGCGCATCTTGAGGGCAGCTAAAGAGCTAAAAATACCTACGGTTGCGGCCTACTCTGAAGCCGATAAAGATTTAATGCATGTCAAGATGGCAGATGAGTCTATTTGCATTGGTCCAGCTGACTCCACTCAGAGTTATTTAAATATTCCAGCAATAATCAGTGCTATGGAGCTTTCAGGTGCTGATGGAGTGCATCCAGGTTATGGTTTTCTGTCTGAAAATCCTGACTTTGCTGAAAAGGTTGAGAAAAGTGGCTTCGATTTTGTTGGCCCCCCAGCATCTGTAATAAGAATGATGGGTAATAAAATATCAGCAAAGGAATTTGCTTTAAATTCAGGTCTACCAATAGTTCCGGGTTCAAGTGGCCCAATAGATCAAGATACACATAAAAAAGCTGAAGAAATTGGATATCCTGTAATAATAAAAGCTGCTTCAGGCGGTGGCGGAAGAGGCATGAGGATAGTGTATTCTGCAGATGAATTGAATAATGCAATTGAGCTCACTCAACAAGAATCAGCAGTGGCTTTTGGTGATTCAACTGTATATCTCGAGAAATTCCTAGAAAGTCCAAGGCATATAGAAGTTCAAGTTTTAGCCGATAGGCACGGAAATGTTCTTCATTTAGGAGACAGAGACTGTTCGATGCAAAGAAGACACCAAAAAGTTATCGAAGAAGCACCTGCAATGGGAATTAAGAAAGAAAAAAGAGAAGAAATATATGCCCAATGTATTGAGGCTTGCCGTCAACTAGATTATACAAGTGCAGGAACTTTTGAATTTTTATATGAAAATGATAATTTTTACTTCATAGAGATGAATACCAGAATTCAAGTTGAACATCCTGTAACAGAAAGTGTTACAGGACTTGATTTAGTTAAACTTCAATTGAGGATTGCTAGAGATGAAGAATTAAAAATCAAACAAGAAGATATTGTTCTTAAAGGCCATGCTATTGAATGCAGAATTAACGCCGAAAATTCAGAAACTTATTTACCTTCACCAGGTAAAATCCTTGAGTATCATGCACCAGGCGGTATTGGAGTAAGAATGGATTCGCATTTATATAAAGATTACACAGTTCCTCCTTACTATGACTCACTTATTGCTAAAGTAATATGCAGGGCAAATGATAGAGAGGATGCAAGAGCAAGACTAGAAAGAGCCTTAGATGAAATGTACGTTTTAGGAATAGACACAAATTTAGACATGCATAGAAAGCTGATTAAAGATCCCAACTTCATAAATGGAACTTTCAATATAAATTATCTGGAAAACCTCAATAAGGATAAATAAAATGTCACAACAAGATCTTCCATACGAACCGGGAGACATTGAAGAAGAGGTTCAGCAATATTGGCTAGAAAACGAGACCTTTTCTGTTACGGAGGATGCTAGTAAAGAAAAATTCTTTTGTCTAAGTATGTTTCCATATCCAAGCGGATCCATTCACATGGGTCACGTAAGAAACTATTCTATTGGAGATGCTATTAGCAGATTTCATAGAATGCTCGGGAAAAATGTGCTTCAACCTATGGGCTGGGATGCTTTTGGCCTTCCAGCTGAGAATGCTGCGATCAATAACGAAGTTCAACCTTCAGAATGGACTCTTGAAAATATTGAAAGCATGAAAAAACAACTGACTAGACTAGGCTTTGCCTATGACTGGAAAAGAGAATTTGCCACATCAGATTCTAATTACTATAAGTGGGAACAATGGTTTTTCCAGCAAATGCTTGAAAAAGGTCTTGCCTATCAAGAAGAGGCTGAAGTTAATTGGGATCCTGTAGACCAAACTGTTCTAGCAAATGAGCAAGTCATAGACGGAAAAGGATGGCGATCAGGAGCAGATGTTGAGAAGAAAAGACTAAAGCAATGGTTTCTGAAGATTACAGACTATGCAGAGGAACTGCTTGAAGGAACAGATAAATTAGTAGGCTGGCCTGAACAGGTAAAGTTACAACAAAAAAATTGGATAGGTAAGTCCGAGGGAATGAATTTTAGCTTTCAAGTAAAAGACATGAAAGAAGTAATAAGTGTTTTTACTACAAGGCCTGACACAATAATGGGTGTTTCATTCATAGCAATATCCACCTCTCATTCCTTGTGCACAAGTCTTGCGCCCGAAAGAAGTGACATCAATACATTTATTGAAAAACAAAATAAAGTTAAGCAGTCTGAAGCAGATTTTGCAAAACAAGAAAAAGAAGGTCTTTTTACAGGCCTATATGCTGTTCATCCTTTCACAAAAGAAGAAATACCTATTTGGATAGCCAATTTTGTTCTGAGTGACTATGGATCCGGAGCCTTGATGGCAGTACCGGCCCATGATCAAAGAGATTTTGAATTTGCTACGAAATATAACTTGCCTATTTTAAGAGTAATACAGAATGATCGTGATGAAGAAGACCCCGAAGAGGCGATCTCTGAAAAGAATGTACTCATCAATTCTGACGAATTTGATGGATTAAATTTTGATGAAGCTTTTCTTGCAATAGAAGAAAAAGCAAAAGACCTCAATTGTGGTAACAGAGAGACAAACTTTAGACTTAGAGACTGGGGCGTATCCAGACAGAGGTATTGGGGAGCTCCAATTCCTGTTGTAACTGACGGTGAAAGCAATTATATGGCCTATGAGCTACCTGTAGAACTACCTAGTGAGGTTGAATTTAAAGGGGTAAGTTCTCCATTGAAAGATATGCCTGAATTTCTGGAAGTAAAGCAAGACGGAAAAGATCTCGTCAGAGAAACTGATACATTCGATACTTTTTTTGAGTCTTCATGGTACTACGCCAGATTTGCAAGTTTCGATAGCAGTGAATCTATGCTAGATGAAAGAGCTAAATACTGGCTTCCTGTTGATCAGTATATTGGGGGTATTGAACATGCCGTCCTTCATCTCCTTTATTCAAGATTCTTCTTTAGATGCATGAGAGATATGGGCTTAGTTGATGGAGATGAACCTTTTGATAATCTGCTTTGTCAGGGGATGGTTTTAAAAGATGGAGCCAAGATGTCAAAATCAAAAGGCAATACCGTTGATCCTCAAGGTTTAATAGAAAAATATGGTGCGGATACAGTAAGACTCTTTGTCATGTTTGCAGCCCCTCCGGAACAATCTTTGGAGTGGTCAGATCAAGGAGTACAAGGTGCCCATAGATTCATCAACAGAATTTGGAGATTAGTTAATAAACATATTCACTCTGGAGTTCCTGAAAACAAAGAAATAATGTCTTCTGATGAGAAGATAAAAAAAGTACGTTCAAAGACTCATAAAACTCTCGCAAAAGTGAGAGACGACTATATGAGGAGACATAGCTTTAATACTGCTATTGCATCTATAATGGAGCTATCAAATGAGATTCCTAAAGAATTTTTAGAGACGCAGGCTAATCAAGAAATGCGTGCAACTGCCAATGAGGCAATTGAATCAATTCTTTTAATGCTCGCCCCCATCACACCTCATTTATGTCAACATTTATGGTGGCAACTTCATCCCTCAGAATCAATTGTAGATAAGAAATGGCCAGAAGCTGAAAAGTCCCTGCTAGAAGACGATACTCTTAATATTGCCATTCAAATTAATGGCAAACTCAGGTCTGAAATTGAGATTAATAAAAATACTTCTGAAGAGGAAGTGAAGTCAATTGCATTTTTGGATGATAAAGTAAAAAAATATTTAGAGGACAAAGAAGCTAGAAAGATAATCTATGTTCCTGGAAAAATTCTCAATATCGTTTTATGAAGGTTGCATCTTTTATTAATTTAAAATTAATTTTTGCCATCACTTTTCTTTTAAGTTCTTGCGGATATGAATTAAGAACTTATTCTAATTCTCTTGATAATCAAGCCATTCAATTGGTTGCATCTGACTCAACTCTTGATATTGAATTAGAAAATCAACTCAGGCTAGGAAGTAACTTAATTACATCTCAAGATTCTAAATCTGCCATCTTAGTCAAGGTAATACAGCATGATATTCAACGCTTTGTTGGTTCAAGTGGTTCTGGAGCGAGAACAACACAAGTAAGACTAGATTATAAAAT
>CALJGK010000039.1 GCA_938075195.1 uncultured SAR86 cluster bacterium | reverse complement strand
TGAGCACCCATCATATATCTTTCGTAGTTGAAGTTATTCATGATGGCATAGAAGCCTTTATTTTCTTCTCCCATAAGATTATCCAATGGAATCCTGCAATCATCAAAATAGAGTGTTGCAGTATCTGAAGTCCACCATCCCATTTTTTTCTCAATAGCCGATCTTGTAAACCCAGGAGTATCTGCTTCAACAAAAAATAGTGAGATCCCACCAAGACCTTCTTTTCCTGTGCGAGCACCAATTACAAAGTAAGAAGCTTGCATGCCTCCAGTGATAAAAGTTTTAGACCCATTTAACACCCATTCATTACCTTCTTTGTGAGCAACTGTTTTCATCTGCGCAACATCAGACCCACCACCGGGTTCCGTAATCCCCAATGAACCTCCTTTTTTGCCTGACATAAGTTCTGGTAGAGCTTTCATTTTTATTTTTTCGCTTGCTAGCTCTGTTAGAGGCCCAAGCATGATATTTCTTGAACCAACACTAGCAAAAAGACCGCCGGCACTTGTTCTACCCATTTCAACTGAAATATCTTTTCTCATGAACTGGTCATCAAAGCCTAGACCTCCATACTTTTCGTCTATTCCAAAACCAAATACCCCCAACTCACATACTTTTTCATTTATTTCTTGTGGATATCCGCCGGCCTCATCCCATTCGTCTACATGTGGCCAAATTTCAGTTTCTAAAAATTTCGTGACCATTTCTCTAAAAGACTTTCGATCATCATTGTCGAAGGGATTGCGCATTTTATTGATCGAAGCCTTGCAACCTTCCAGCTTCTTCTCTTATTAGCTCAGGAGAGCCTAAAAGCTGTCTATTTAATCCAATTCTTTTAAACCAGTAATGAAGTCCAAGCTCGTCAGTAAACCCCATTCCACCATGAACTTCCGTGGCAGTTTTAGAAATTTGTTGACCTACTTCAGAAATATGAGCCTTTGTCTGGCAGGCCATTAGCCGAGCCTCCTCAGGAACATTATCAAAGCAATGTGCTGCGTGCCATATCATTGAATGACATGGTTCGAGTTCTGCTGCCATTTCAGCACACATATGTTTTACTGCCTGAAAGGAGCCTATCAATCTTCCAAATTGTTTTCTTTCTAAGGAGTAGGCTACAGATTTATCAAGCATTACCTGAGCTGCTCCTACAGTATCTGCCGCCAACATTATTCTTCCAGCATCTAAGACTTTTTCAATTATAGATCTGTCATCTGAACCAGAAAGTAAATCGGCATCAACATTTTTTAAGATTAACTCTATAGATGATCTAGTTTTATCAACTGTTGTGAGTTCTATGACCTCTATTCCAGGAGCAGAGGCTTCAACTAAAAACAACTCTCCAGATTTGTTTGCTAATAAGTATGCATCTGCATTTTTACCATCAATTAAAAAAAGACTCCTTCCCGATAATTTTCCATTTAAAAACTCAATACCTGCATCTTCTCTAGCTCCAACATATTCGGATAAACCCACTCCAACTACACATTCGCCTCCAGCAATTTTTGGTAACCATTGATTTTTTTGATCATCACTTCCAGCTAGATTAATAGCTAGAGGAGCCATTACATAGGATCCTGCATAAGGAACAGGGGCTGTTCCAGAACCTAAAGCTGCAGCTACTACAGTGGCAAAAAGCATATCGAGTTCTAGGCCACCATATTCTTCTGGTATGACTAATCCACTTAAGCCTAAATCAAGAATCCCTTGATGCACAGACTGAGCTTTATCTTCTTCTCCATTCGCAACAGCTTTTATTATGTCCAAAGATGCGTTGTCGGCAAGAAATCTATTAATATTTTCTTCTAAACTTTTTTGTTCTTCTGATAAACCAAAATACATAATTATGCTCCTTGAATTTTTGGCTCTTTAGGCATACCTAAAGCTCGTTCACTGATAATATTCTTTTGAATTTGATTTGTGCCACCACCAATAATCAAACCTAAGTAATACATATAGTTCATTTGCCACACACCGTTATCTTTTAGATGAGGACTATCCTCATAAAGTGTTCCAATTTCTCCCATGGCATCAATCGCTAATCCTTCTAGCTCATGTCTCAGTTCAGTACCTTGGAGTTTTACGATGAACTTTGCTAGATTTGCTTCTTGTTCTTTGTTTATTTGTGAAGATAGTATGCGTAAGGCATTGGATTGTTGGGCCATTAATCTGCCTTGTATAGAAAGAAGTCTGTCTCTAAAAATAGGTTTATCGATAACTCTTTGACCGTCTATTGTTTCATTTTTCATGAGATCGATAAGAGAATTTAATCTATTTTGAGTTACATTTGGATCGGCCAACGAGCCTCTTTCATGGCCAAGAGTTGCATTGGCAACTTGCCAGCCTTCACCTCTTGAGCCAACAATATTTTCTGCTGGTATTCTTACATCTGTAAGAAATAATTCATTGAAGTCAGAGTCACCTGTCATTTGTTTGATAGGACGTCTATCTATTCCTTCAGCATCCATAGGCATAAGAAGATAGCTTATACCTTGATGTTTGGGAGCATCAGGTTCAGTTCTTACTAAGATGAAACACATTTGAGAAAGATGAGCGGTACTGGTCCAGATCTTTTGACCATTTATAACCCATTCATCTCCATCAAGCTCAGCCTTTGTTTGCAAACTTGCCAAGTCACTCCCAGAGTTAGGTTCAGAGTATCCTTGGCACCAAAGTATCTCACCTCTTAGGGTTGGTCTTATATAAGCTTGTTTCTGTTCTTCAGTTCCTAAAGATAATAAAGTGGGTACAAGCATTTGAATGCCCTGACCACCAGCTGGTTTTGGAATAGGGGACTTGGCAAATTCTTCTGCAATAATCCTTAGTTTAATAATGTCCATATCTCCGCCATAGCCACCATATTCTTTAGGGATAGATCTAGCAAAGTAACCGTTGTCTATTAATTTTTGTTGCCATGCAATTCTGCTTTCGCTTCTGGGTGGCCCACTTATTTTTGTGTTTTCATTTTCTTTTATAAAACTGATTACTTCAGCTCTAAAATCATCGTATTGGGGTCCGTATTCAAGATCCATGAATCTCTCCTCTTAAGTCATTTAATAAGTATAGGATAAAGTTTGTCTTGCTTATAAACAAGTAGATGATGCCTTTGGTTTAATAAATAAAAGGGATTATTGATTTTCTATTTTTAGGATAATCTGGAATATTTGATTTAGACCATTCATTATTAGATCTTGCTCTTGGAACTAGATTGGCTGTAGTCCATATAAAGAATACAAATCCAGCTGGACTCATTGATAATAAAGACCATCCAAACCATTCTATAATCTCTCCAAAATAATTAGGATTACTCACATATTTAAAAAAGAATCCTTTTGGGACATGATAACCGTTGCCTCCGGACTTCCTTAAGTTCATTAAAATGTTATCTGACATGATGTTAATTAACATCCCAAGCAGAAAGATAATAATTCCAACAATGAAGAGAGGTGATAGTATCCATTGATCTGTGTACTCTCCGAGAATAAAAATCCATATGCATTGCAATGTTATATTGATGACATTAAAAAGTAATGCCATTGACACAACACCCACACCCATTTGTTTACCTCTTAGTTTAGCCCTCAAAGGCCAAACAAATGTTCTGTGAATATAATGAAGTAACCAAATACAGCATAACAAGGTTTCAGTTATCCCTATGGTTTGATAGAACATATATAAAAAAATTAAAATGCCGAAGACCGCCGGTGACTCCATAATGATCCATCCAGCACGTGAGGAGAGGGTTAATGAGGAACCCTGTTTTAAATGGCGACCATAAGGAGCGTCTTTATAAAATAAAACTATAAATACAATCAATGCCACAAAGGCCCACAAGAAAAGAAAGCTGTAGTAAGTATCCTCAAAGCTCATTTACAAAGCTTAACAGGATACAAACTTTAGGTATTCAAATTAAATTGAAATTCCTAACATCAAGGCAAGTGATATAACTGATAGTGAGACTGATAAAACAATATATAACGAAGTAATTAATTTATCTAACCAGAGATAATCTAACACCTCACTTAATTCAATTGTATCTATACTCTTTATGGCCATTGGCTGACCAGAATGTTTATTTTTTCTATATATATCTTTCATACTGTATAAATATACAGTATTTTATCTTTTTTGCAACTTTGTCATAAATATGACTAAACATATGCTTTTCAAGGCCTCAATTAATTGTTAAATTGCTTGAAATCATTAATGGGGAGGTTTCTGTGAGCGTAGTAATAAGAACATTCGTAATAGCTCTTTTATTCGCAGTCATAATTTTTATTATGGGTGCTAATAATATTTTTTCTATCAAAGACGATACAACTGATTTTTCATTAGATTCGGTTAGTGATTCTTTGAAAGTAGATATAAACCCAAATAGAGATGCTTTTTTTGGTGATCTTCATGTTCATACCATGTATTCATTTGACGCTTTTATATTTGGAACAACTGCTTCCCCTGATGACGCATACAAATATGCGAAAGGAGCTTCGATAAAACATCCACTAGGTTTTGATATGCAGCTTGATGATCCTTTGGATTTCTATGCAATCACAGATCATGCTGCTTGGCTTGGTATGATTAGAGCTTATGCTGATCCAGATAGTAAACCAGGTCAACTTGACTTTGCTTCTGATTTACACGGTTTGAATGATCCCGAAAATTTAAACACAAATACCTTTGCTAGACGAGCTGGCTTATTTGCAAATTTATTAACTGGTGAATTAGTCACACCTTCAAAAAATCCTCTCAAATTATTAGGGGCTTACCTGCAAGAAGATACAATATATGGAACAGGAGCTTATGATCGAGAAACTCATCAGTCTGCATGGAGAGATGTAGCTGAAGCTGCAGAGAGACATAACAAACCTGGAGAATTCACTACATTTATAGCATATGAATTTACTTCAAGTGGACCGGGACAAAGTAATCTTCATAGAAATGTAATTTTTAAAGATAGCAGAGCTCCAATACAACCTTTTTCAATAGTGGACTCTAGAAATCCTGAAGATCTTTGGGATTGGATGGATAATCTAAGAGATTTAGGGATTGAAAGTCTTGCGATACCTCACAACTCTAATGGCTCTAATGGTCAAATGTTTAAATTGGTGGATTGGGCAGGAAACCCTATGGATGATGACTACGCCTCTAAAAGAATGAGAAATGAACCTTTAGTAGAAATCACCCAAGTAAAAGGTACTTCAGATACTCATCCACTTCTTTCACCAAACGATCAATGGGCTGACTTTGGGATTATGAATAATAGAGTTGCATCTCCTTTTTATTCAAGTCCCACAGGAAGTTATGTCAGGAATGCCTATCTTAGAGGATTATCTTTAGATTCAGAATTCAAAATTAATCCTTATAAGTTTGGATTGGTAGGCGCCAGTGATACTCACACTGGTGCGGTATCTGATAAAGAGTCAGATTACCATTCAAAAATTGGTATTCTAGATGGCACTCCAGAATTAAGAGGGGCTGCACCGCTAACAAAAGCTTTTAAAGAACAGATAGAGGAGTCTGGTTCTAATGTAATTATTCGTGGTTATACAGAAGTAGGAGACCAAGAATATATCGATACTGGATATACAGAGTGGGGAGCTTCTGGTTTAGCTGCTGTTTGGGCAGAAAATAATACCAGAGAGTCAATTTATGATGCCTTTAGACGAAAGGAAACTTTTGCAACAACCGGAAGTCGAATAAAGGTAAGATTTTTTGGTGGTTATCAAATAGATGAAGCTTTTGATAAAGAAGATCCTGTAAATTTTGCTTATGCAAATGCAGTGACTATGGGCGGTGATATCCTTCAATTAGAAAATCAAACTCCTCAGTTTTTAGTTTGGGCCTTAAGAGATGTTAAGAGAGCTCCTTTAGATAGGGTGCAGATTATTAAAGGATGGACTGAGATGAGCGGAAAGCCGCATGAAGAAATATATGATGTCGCATGTTCAGACGGAAGAAAACCTTCACTTAAAACCAATCTATGTAAAGAAAGTAAAGCCTCTGTTAATTTAGACAATTGCCAGATATCTAGTAACTCAGGAGCCAACGAACTGAAAGCAGTTTGGGAAGACCCTAATTTTAACCCAGACTTAAAAGCTTTTTATTATGTAAGAGTTTTAGAAAACCCTACATGTCGATGGTCTACATGGGATGCATTAAAATCAGGCGAAAAACCTAGAGAAGACTTACCTTCTACAATACAAGAACGAGCATGGAGTTCACCTATATGGTACGTGCCCAGTAACGAAGGAATTACTGTTAGTAACATTCTTCCTGATGATGTATAAATTCATTTTTAAATATTAAGAGTTTATGACTTGTCATATCATTGACAAAACATAACCTTTCCAACGGCATATAAAATTGTTAGATTGTTCTTTCTTAAATGGGGAGAAACATGATCAATTTTTACAGAATACTAATAAGTGTTGTTTTGCTCTTTGGGCTATGGAGCTGCACTTCACCTAATGATATTGTCGACTACACGGAAGACTTAGCTGTTACTGATCCAGAACCAGGAAGTACTGCAGGTTTTAGTGAAGATAAAAATGTTTATTTTGGAGATCTTCATGTTCATACAAAGCATTCCTTTGATGCCTACATCTTCGGTACAACAGCTACACCTGATGATGCATACGAGTATGCTAAAGGTAATGCTATTCAACATCCCCTTGGTTATGACATGCAGCTTAGAGAGCCCTTAGACTTTTATGCAGTAACAGATCATGGATTTCTCTTAGGAAGTGTTGAGGGTTGGGCTGATCCCAATAATGGCAGGGCAGGTACTGAGCCTTTTCATAATATAAATGCACCAGAAAATCTCAATCAGGAATCTATAGCTGCGAGGTCTCAACTTTTTCAAAACTATGTCAGAAATATAGCTCAATTTAGTAATATCTGGACTAGAACAGTAGCCTACTTCACTGGGGATACAGCTAGAGGCTCAACCATCTATGATATGGATGTTCATCGAACTGCATGGAAAGATGTAATTCAAAGTGCTCAGCGACATAACGATCCAGGTAATTTTACAACTTTCGTAGCATATGAATTTACTTCTTCGACCACTAGATCAGCTAATACCCAAGATGCATCGGCACTGGGTTGTTTGTTCACTGGAAATGGCTGTGGTTTTGAAGGTTCACCTCCATTTGAGAATGCCAATTTACATAGAAATGTCATTTATAAAGGAAATAAGTTTACAGTTGAACCTTTTACAAGACTTAAGTCTGTAAATCCAGAAAATCTTTGGTCTTGGATGGACGATTTACGAGAGAATGGTGTAGATACAATAGCTATTCCACATAATTCTAATGGTTCTAACGGACAAATGTTTGAGATGGAAAATTGGGAAGGACTTCCTATCAGTACACAATATGCTGAATTCAGAATGCGAAATGAACCTCTTGTAGAAATGACTCAAGTAAAAGGTACTTCGGAAACGCATCCAATATTATCTCCTAATGATGAATGGGCAGACTTTGAAATTATGTGGCAAAGAGTTGGAAATTCAGCTTATAGCAGACCTTTTGGCAGTTACGTAAGACAAGCTTATCTTGATGGTTTAGGTATGGAAGAGGAGGGAAGAGGTAACCCTTATAAATTTGGAATGGTTGGAGCTAGTGACACTCATACCGGTGCAATTTCAGATGATGAATCAGATTTCCATTCCAAAATTGGAATTTTTGATGGTACTGCCGTTGGCCGAGGATCAGTTCCTATATCTGATGAAGATGTTGAATTGTTAACTGGAGGTCAGGATATTAGACAACTAGCTTTCAAGAAGATTGGTGATAGGAATTTCAATAATACAATTTTTAACACATGGGGAGCTTCTGGGATAGCTGCTGTTTGGGCAGAAGAAAATACAAGAGATTCAATATTTGATGCTTTCAGAAGAAAAGAAACTTACGCAACATCCGGAAGTAGAATCAAACTAAGATTTTTTGGGGGTTATGATCTAGATGCATCTATTCTTTCAAAAGATGAGCTTATTAAAGAGGCTTACAAAAAAGGCGTACCTATGGGTCAGGATTTAGCTGCTTCTGAAGGTAAAGCACCTTCCTTTTTAATTTGGGCCATGCGAGATAAAAATGCTGCTCCATTGCAAAGAATTCAGATTATAAAAGGCTGGGTTGAGAAGACTACTGGACGTCCCTTTGAAGAAGTCATCGACGTAGCTTGTTCAGATGGACTGGCACCTGATCCTGTAACCAATAGATGTCCTGATAACGGAGCTTTGGTCGATATTTCTGATTGTTCTATTAGTTCTGATAGGGGTGCTAATGAGATAAAGACAGTTTGGACAGATGATTCCTTTGACTCGTCCGTTAAGTCTTTCTATTATGTAAGAGTGTTAGAGAATCCTAGTTGCAGATGGTCAACTTGGGATGCAGTTAAAAATGGAACTAAACCTAGAGAAGATTTACAACCAACAATACAAGAGAGGGCTTGGTCCTCTCCGATTTGGTATTCGTATTAATTAGTTATTAAAGGAGAAATAACATGTTACAAAATGACCCCGAACTTTTTGAACTATCTATGTCTGAGAAAACTCAGCCATTGATGGATTTAGTAAAAAAACATTGTGAAGAAAATATTAAGCCTATTCAGCAAGAGTATTCTGCGTTACAAAATGAAAAAGAAGATAGATGGTCTTGGCATCCAAGACAAATCGAACTTATGGAGGGCGCTAAAGAAAAGGCAAGAGAATTGGGTCTGTGGAATTTCTTTTTACCTGATCCCGATGGCAATATTGGTGATGGACTAACTAATCTTGATTACACTTATGTCGCAAGTGAAATAGGTAAATATGCATTAGCATCTGAGAGTATGAATTGTTCTGCACCTGATACTGGAAATATGGAAGTATTAGAGAGGGTAGGAACTGAAGCACAAAAGAAACAATGGCTTGAACCTCTTCTTAATGGTGAGATTCGATCCGCTTATGCAATGACAGAGCCAAACCTGGCCTCTTCAGATGCAAAAAATATTAGTACTAGTGCTGTTCTCGATGGAGACGAGTGGGTCATTAATGGTGAAAAGTTCTACATCTCAGGTGCGGGAGATCCAAGATGTAAAATTATGATCACGATGGTTAAAACCAGTCCAGACGCTCATCCTTCAAAACAACAATCGCAGATTTTGGTCCCTAAAGACACTCCTGGAGTTCAGATACTAGAAGGCATGCAAGTTTTTGGTCATGATCATGCTCCTCATGGTCACATGCATATTAAATTTGATAATGTCAGGGTACCTAAGGAGAATATTTTACTTGGTGAAGGAAAGGGTTTCGAGATCTCTCAAGTTAGATTAGGACCAGGTCGTATTCATCATTGTATGAGGACTATCGGTAAGGCAGAGATAGCACTCGAGTTGATGGTTAAGAGAGCTGGAACAAGAGAAGCTTTTGGTAAGCCAATTGCTAAACTTGGAGGCAACTTAGAAATTATCTCAAGAGCAAGAATAGAAATAAATGCTATGAGGTTAGCAGTACTTCAAGCCGCTAAGGCAATGGATGTTCTTGGCAACAAAGAAGCTAGAGTTTATGTGAGTGCAATAAAAGCAATGGTTCCTGAAAAGGCTTGTAAGATCATTGACCAAGCTATTCAAATGCATGGAGCTGCTGGTATTTCACAATGGACACCTTTAGCAGGACTTTATACCGATATCAGACATTTAAGATTTGCTGATGGACCCGATGAAGTTCATCACATGGTTGTGGGAAGAGCAGAAATGCAAAAATATGACTTATGGTAGAAACTAGTTTCTAAATTCTAGAAATAAGTTCATGAAAAAAGTCTTAATAGCCAACAGGGGTGAAATTGCAATTCGTATTGCTCGAACTTGTAATGATTTGGGTCTTAAAACCGTTGGCATCTATTCAGAAGATGATGCCAACTCTCTACACCTTTCAAAGGTAGACGAAGCTTATAAGATTGATGAAAAGGGAGCACAAGCTTATCTCGACATTAAAGAGATCATTAGAATAGCCAAAGAGTCTAAGGCTGATGCCATTCATCCAGGGTATGGCTTTTTAAGTGAGAATTCCTTGTTCGCCTCTGCTGCCAAAAGAGCAAAGATCAAATTCATAGGACCTAACGAAAGAACTTTAAAAATATTTGGAGATAAAACTTCTGCAAAAGAACTTGCTTCAAGTTTAAATATTCCTGTAATCGTAGGCACTAATGAAAAAACCTCTATAAGAAAAGCTCAAAGCTTCATGAAATCTTTAAAAAAGAATTCATCTGTTGTCATTAAGGCTATCTCAGGAGGAGGTGGTAGAGGTATGAGAGTGGTCTCTAAGATAGATGACTTGAAAGAGTCTTTTGATAGAGCCGCTTCAGAAGCAAAAGCATCTTTTGACTCCCCTGACCTGTATTTAGAGGAGTATCTAAAAAACTATAGGCATATTGAATTTCAGATTATTGGTGATGGGACAGGAGGAGTAAGTCATTTACATGAAAGAGAATGCTCAATTCAAAGGCGACATCAAAAACTGATAGAAATAGCTCCTAGTCCAAGCCTCGATCTGGAATTAAAAAATAAGATGGTTGAAGCCTCTCTGGCATTGACTCAAAAATTAAAATATGAAGGTCTGGCAACTATAGAGTTTTTAGTCAATGTTGAAAAAAATGACTTTAGATTTATTGAATGTAATCCTAGATTACAAGTAGAACATACAGTTACCGAGTCGGTATTGTCTTTGGATATTGTAAAAGCACAAATTCAAGTCGCGTCAGGCAAAACCTTAAAACAAATTAAGTTAGAGCAAAAAAATGTTCCCGAACCTAAGGGATATGCAATTCAATCAAGAGTCAATATGGAGACCATTGATTCCAAAGGGAATGCTAATCCTGGAGGAGGAATTTTTGAAAAATTTGATCTTCCTTCCGGTCCGGGAGTCAGAGCAGATAGTTATGGTTATGCCGGGTATGAAACAAACCCTTTGTTTGATTCATTAATTGCAAAAATAGTCACATATTCATCTGAAGATAACTTTAAACAAGCAATTAAGAGAAACTATAGATCTCTCTGTGAATTTAAAATCGTTGGAGTTCCTACTAATTTAGATCTATTAAAGAATATTCTGGTAAATCAAGATTTTAAAAATAATAAAGTCCACACCAATTTTTTTGAAAACAACGTAGCACTCTTAACTGACATAAAAACTCATGCAGATCTTTCTGATATAAATAGAAGTATCCCTAAAGATCAGCCTAAGAGAGGAAAGATAGAGAACCTTGATCCATTGGCAGTTCTTGATCATGGCAAATCTGGAGGAGCATTCGTTGATCAATCAGAAAATATTCTAGACCTTCTACAGCAAGATATTAAAGAAGGTTACGAGAGTGTAAATGCTCCTATGCAAGGGATGATCGTTAAATTTGATGTCAAGGTAGGGGATAGTGTCTGGGAAGGAAAAATTTTAGGAGTTATGGAAGCCATGAAAATGGAACATGAAATTACTTCTCAAGTCAGCGGAGTAGTGGAAGATATATCAGTTACAAGTTTCGATACGGTCTTTGAAGGACATTCATTGATGCTAATTCGTCGTGCTGATGTTGAAAAACAAACATCTAGTGAAGATGAGGAAGTTGATTTGGACTGGATCAGGCCAGACTTAAGAGAGGCACTAGATAGAAAAGAAGCTAGTCATGATATTAATCGCCCAGAAGCGGTTAAGAAGAGATATGGAACAGGTCATAGAACAGCAAGAGAAAATATTGAACACCTATGTGATGAAGGAAGTTTCCTGGAATATGGGTCCGTAGTAATGGCTGCTCAAAGGCGAAGAAGAAGTGAAGAAGACCTAATTAAAAATACTACTGGTGACGGCATGGTTTGTGGTCTAGGTCATGTTAATGGTGATTTATTTCCTGAGAGTGCTTCTAGGGTTATGGCAATGTCTTACGATTATATGGTTCTTGCGGGTACTCAAGGAAAAATGAACCACCAAAAGAAAGACCGAATGTTTGAAATTGCTGAAAAAAATGAGCTACCTACTATTTTATTCGCTGAAGGAGGGGGTGGAAGACCAGGAGATACTGATACAGCAGGTGTGGCTGGGTTAGATTGTTTAGCCTTTACTTACTTCGCTCAACTTTCAGGACTAGTACCCGTCATTGGAATAACAACAGGAAGATGCTTTGCAGGTAATGCAGTCCTTTTAGGCTGCTGCGATGTGATTATTGCAACTGAAGATTCAAATATAGGAGTCGGTGGACCGGCTATGATTGAAGGCGGAGGATTGGGAGTCTTCACTCCAGATGAAGTTGGGCCGATGGATGTGCAAGTTCCAAATGGTGTTGTAGACATTGCAGTTAAGAATGAAGAAGAAGCTGTTGAGGTAGCAAAAAAATATCTTTCTTATTTCCAAGGACCTATAAAGGAATGGAAACAACCAGATGCTAGAAAACTAAGATTTACTGTTCCTGAGAATAGACTTAGATATTACGATATGAGAGATATTATCGAAGGTATAGCTGATATAGATTCGGTTTTAGAGATTAGAAAAGATTGGGCACCAGGTATTATTACTTCATTTATTAGAATAGAAGGGAAGCCTGTAGGCGTAATAGCAAATAACCCAGGACATTTATCAGGTGCAATTGATTCCCCTGGGGCTGATAAAGGTTCAAGATTTATGCAGCTTTGTGATGCTTTTGATATACCTATACTTTCCCTTGTTGATTGTCCGGGTATTATGGTTGGACCTGAAAGCGAAAAGTCGGCTTTGGTGAGACATGCAAGCAGAATGTTTGTAGTAGGAGCGAATATTGATACTCCTTTAATGACGGTAATTATCAGGAAAGCATACGGGCTTGGAGCCCAAGCCATGGCAGGTGGAAGTTTTAACAGCCCTTTATTTACTGTGACTTGGCCAACAGGAGAATTCGGTGGGATGGGACTAGAAGGAGCGGTGAAGCTAGGTTATAGAAAAGAACTTGAAGCTATCAAGGATTCGAAAAAAAGAATAGCAACCTACGAAGAAATGGTTGCAGATAGTTACCATCGAGGAAGAGCAGTTAATATGGCATCTTATTTTGAGCTCGATGATGTGATAGATCCTGCAGATACTAGAAATTGGATATCTAGTGCTCTTAAATCATTACCACCAAAATCCAGATCTGGTAAGAAAAGACCAAATATAGATACTTGGTAATTATTTATAACATATATCTGTAGGTAATTAATTTTATTATCTTTTTAATCAATAAAATATGGCAAAAAGACTCTTTATTTTTCTTGTTTTAGGCATATTAATTCTAATTGCTGACTTAACATTCAACGAAGAGAGTGATAACAAAATCACCATCTTTGAATCAGAAATTAACTCTCTAATAGGAACTTGGGTCAACCAAGTTGGGCGAGAACCGACATTACAAGAAGTAGACGGTATTATTAAACAGCTTCTTGATGAAGAGATACTTTACAGAGAAGCAATAAAACTTGGTCTTGATAAAAATGACATAATTATTAAGAGAAGACTTGCACAGAAAATAGGTTTTCTCAGGCAAGAAGCAGATTCGTCTCTGCCATCAGAAGAAGAAGTAAATGACTTCTATAATAAAAATATAGATAAATATTTCGTTGGTAAAAGGATAACCTTTTCCCATATTTACTTTAGCGCAAATGGGGATGATAAAACTTTGGCAGATGAAGCTTTAACTTTAATACAATCTGGCTCTTCCGAATCTGACTTCGGTGAACCTTTCTTACTAGGCAAAAACTTTTCTTCAAAGACCATTACAGAGATTGAAAGATCCTTTGGTGAAGGATTTTCAAAAGATATTCAAAACATAACTCCTAAGACGTGGAGTGGTCCTTTGAATTCTGAGTATGGATCGCATCTCATTTTCGTGAACTCAATTTCAAATTCCTTTACTCCTGCCTTAGAAGAGATAAAGAATATTATTATCAATGATGTAATCCTTGAAAACCAAAATAACTCTGTGAAGGAATATTTAAAAGAACTAAGAAATAAATATCAAATTGAGATTTTGGCAGATTTTAATGAAATATCTGACTAGATTTATTTTTATATTTCTGGGCTTGTCTTTTGCTCTATTGACACAAGCTCATGAAATGAATCCTGCTAGATTATCTCTGGAAGAAGGACAGGATGGATCTTACTCAGGCTTATGGATGTTTCCTACAAATGCAGTTGGGCTTCCTGCTGAAGTTAGCTTCACGGATTGTGAGGAGGAACAAAGAAACTTACCTGAAATTCAAGGCAAATATTTGGTTTCGAATATTGCAATAAATTGTGGCGAGTCTCTAAAGGGAAAAGAGATTGCATTTAAGGGCCTTACAAGGCTTACCGATGCACTCGTAAGTATAAAGTTCATAGATCAAACTACCTTCGAGGGCTTGGCAACAATAAATACCCCTAAGTTTGATATACCTCAAGAAGTCAGCACTTATCCAACTAGTTATTTTTGGCTAGGAATAGAACATCTATTGAGCGGTATAGATCATATGCTATTCGTATTTGGTCTCTTATTTCTTGTTTCAGGTACTTTGAACTTAGTGAAAACAATTACTGCTTTTACATTGGCTCATAGCATTACATTAGCATTATCAGTACTTGATATAGTCAGTGTCCCACAAGCATCTACTGAAGCTTTTATTGCTTTGACAATTGTTTATCTTGCCTTAGAGGTAGGAGATAAACAGAAATATGATTCCACTCCATGGCTAATAGCTTTTGGTTTTGGTCTTTTGCACGGTTTAGGGTTTGCAGGAGCCTTAACCGAAATAGGAATAAATAATGAAAACCTTTTATTGTCTTTATTGTTCTTCAATATGGGTATTGAAGCAGGGCAATTAATGGTATTACCATTCTTTGGTGTAGTTATCTATTTACTTAAATCAAACAAAATAAAGATTGAGGTAAACACCTTTGCAAGTTATTTTATAGGTGGCCTTGGGACTTATTGGTTAATTGAAAGAGTTCTTTCAATTTAGGAAATTAAATGGTGAAACAATGGAAAACATAGAATTTAAGTTTGTAGAAAGTAACGGAATAAACCTGAGACTTGCAATGATGGGGGAAGGTCCTCTGGTTATTTTTTGTCATGGCTGGCCTGAAAGTTGGTATAGCTATAGACATCAATTACCTGCAGTTGCCGCTGCAGGTTTCAAAGCCGTAGCTTATGACGTAAGAGGATATGGAGAATCCGATAAACCTCATGAAATAGAAGCTTACACAATGAGAAATATGACTAATGATGTTATTGGAATCGTTGATGCTCTTGGCTATGAAACAGCAATAACTATTGGACACGATTGGGGAGGACCAATCGCACTGCATACAGCAGCTTTGAATGAAGACAGAATCACTGCAACTGGAACCATGTCAGTGCCATTTACAGGTAGAGGACCTATGCCAGCATTAGATCTCTGGAAACAGGTTTATAAAGATAACTTTTTTTATCAACTGTATTTCCAGAAAGAAGGTGTCGCTGAAGCAGAATTCGAATCTGATCTTCAAAAATCGTTATTCATTACTTATACAAATAGTGACGGAAGAGGCATGCAAAATAATCTAGAAAAAGGTCAAAGCGGTCTAGTACCTAAAAAAGATAAAACCTCAACTTTCCTTGAGGGTATGGAGGTATTTGATGATTTTCCTGAGTGGTTTAAACAAGAAGATTTAGACTATTTTGTAAGTCAATTTGAGATGAGCGGATTGAGAGGTCCTTTTAATCGATATAGAGCGCAAAATATTGATTGGATGGAATTAGCTGAATTGGATAAGAAACTTAAACAACCAGCTTTTTTTATTACCGGTACTCTGGATCCTGTAAATTTCTTTATAGCCACGGATGAGCCTTTAGTTGACAGAATTAAAACAAATTATGAGAATCTCCTTTTCGCTGAAGAATTAGAAGGTATAGGCCACTGGACCCAACAAGAAGCTCCTGAAAAAGTTAATAACTCTATTTTAAAATTCTTAAAGCAGGTATCTTAATTCGCTCTATCTAGTCCAGATTCAATAATCCAAGAAATAAGCTTTCTATGAGATTTAGTTGGAAGATGAGTGGACGACTTTTTAACAATTTTTTCAATCTTTCTTAAGGAATTATAAGCTGCTGCAGTTGCAAATTCGTCATAGTAATTCTGAGCAAGAATATCTATGAGTCTTCTCACAAAGGCTGTTTGTAGATTTCTCCTGATAGAGTTCACTTCGTTGTTGGAATCTCCAGTAAAAATAGATTCAGTTAGATCATCCATAACTTCATAGACAGAATAGTCATTACCATAAAGTTCTGTGTCTGAAATTCTGGCCAAGGTCCATGCACTTAATACATGATCTAAAACTCTATTTTGTATTCCCAAAATTATTTTATGCATCTGCGGATCTTCATGTTCTCCATATAGTTCGAACATTCTTCTTTCAACCTGAACCATTTCAAGAAGTTCAGAATTTATAGGGAAAGCTTCTGGTGCAAATGCAAACTTATTCAAACTCTCCATAGCTCTTCTTTGTTCTTCAGAAGGAGTAGGGCTGTAAGGTTTTTTTGTAATTGAATTTTTAGGATCAAACCTTTCAACATATACACCACCAATATGTCTTGAAATGACCTCTAAGGATCTTGCATGCTCTCTTATGAAAATACTATGGGCCAGACGGAACTCTTCAAAAGTTTCAATATTTCCTGTTAACTTAGAAACAATATTTTCTTGAGCATCTTTAATTAACTCAATTCTTTGAATGGCATAAGTAATTGGATCACTAGTTAGGTCATAAATCATAGCTCTTGGATCTATACCTCGTCCTGGTGATCTCATATCTTCAGAGTCATTTGCAAACATGTGCTCATGTTTATTTTGCTCAGAAATTATATTGTCTAGCTGCTCAACAGTTAAATCGGGGGTATATCCATATTTAATAGCCCAAATATCATAAGGACCCGGTGCGACGTCAAAATAATCCCCTTGTTCAATCCCTACTGGAGCTAGATTTATAGCAGGATATTCCATGACTGAGGCAGTAACACCTAATTTACTGGTTATCTCAGTATTATGAACATCGTTTACGTTATGGAGATAACTGCCTTTAAAGTTATGATTCAATCCTAACGTATGACCAACTTCATGAAGGGCTAGTCTCTTTATGGCTTGCTCAATAATCTTAGGATCATTTAATTCAATATTCTTTGCGAGAATCATACCGTCTTGAATCATGCTAGATGAATAACAGCTATCAAGAGAAGAACTTTCATTAAAAATTGCGTCATAATTAACCCTATTCGTTAAATATATCCATTCCAACATTATGTCAGCACCAATAATTTCTCCAGTTCTAGGGTTTGTGAAGCTTGGCCCATATCCACCGAATACTGGATCAGGAGATGATGTCCATCTCAATACGTTGTATCTAATGTCTCCGGCATCCCATGTTGCATCATCTGGTTGAATTTTAACTTCAATAGCATTCTTGAAGCCTGCAGCTTCAAATGCAGTATTCCATGCGAGCACTCCTTCTTTGATGAAGTCTCTTAATTCATAAGGAGTTGTGTTCTCAATCCAAAAAGTTATTGGCTTTATAGGCTCTGATAGTTCCTTATCGGGATTCTTTTTTCTTAGATTCCATTTACCAATGAGATCTTTGTATGGAGTTACATCCGTTGAAGATAGATCGGTGATTTTTTCAGAAAAATAACCTATAGATTGATTAGCAATACGAGGTTCAAAATCATTCTCAGGCATTTCAATAAAACTGTATCTTATTTGAATACTTACATTTCTTGAATCAGCTACATCTTCTGCTTTATATTCATATGATGGTGGACTTTCAATGACATATTCAACTTGGAAATCAGTATTTTCTTCGTAGTTATAAACATCAATAATTCTTGATTTAGAAGGACTGATTTGACCCCAAGAAAAACCAGAGTTTTGATAATCATCTTGAGAAAAAATAGGCTTTATAGGAGTAAGGGCTTCTGAAAGAAGCATACTTGTAATATCAATTAAATATTCATTTCCTTCTTTATTTTTACCCTTAATTGAAAAAACTTGGAAAGTTGAATCTGAGATATTTGCTCCTTTAGATCTAGCCAATGGACTACCTTCATCAAAAACATAATTTGTTAAAACACGCGAAAATCTGAGATTTTCATAATCTTTTTCTATCTTAAACACGCCCTCGTCAATATATGAGCCTCTCACTTTTCCGCTAGTGGCTACTCCGTTAAGCGAGTGTGCAAAATATATAAATTCTTTTTTTAATTGATCGTCACTTATCTTAAGAAATATTTGATTGGTTTCAGAATCTCTATAGGTCAAGAAGAAACCAGGAATTTCATCGTATTCTTCTACTAATTCTTCTATATATATTTCTTCTTCAGAATCTTTGTCCTCTTCTATTACTGATTCCGTCTCTTCTTCTGCCATCAATCCCTGGGCAATTATCAGGAAAAGGGCAAAACATTTAATTAAATTATTTTTCATTGGCTTGTTCTTCTTTTCTAAAAAATTTTAGGTAGTTAAATTTAAGGTGCGGTACTATATCAGAAAATAGATTTAGTTTTTCTGAGGTTTAAAAAATGTATGACTTAATTATTAAAAATGGACTAATTTACGACGGAATAGGAAGTGAACCTTTTGCGGCAGATATTGCTATCTCAGATGAGAAAATAGTCAAAATAGGCTCCTTAGACAAGGAAGCAAAAAATACTATTGATGCTACGGGAAAGATTGTTACACCTGGATTCGTAGATATTCATACTCACTACGATGGTCAAGTCACTTGGGATCCTTATTTAAGGCCCTCCACCTATCATGGAGTAACGACTGTGGTAATGGGAAATTGTGGGGTCGGATTTTCACCTTGTAAACCAGATCAACGAGGTTGGCTGATCGGACTGATGGAAGGAGTGGAAGACATACCTGGAACGGCACTACATGAAGGAATAGATTGGGAATGGGAAAGTTTTCCTGAATATCTTAATGCTTTAGAAAAGAAACCTCTTGCTATCGATGTTGGCACTCAAATACCACACGGCGCAGTTAGAGCTTATGTCATGGGTGAAAGAGGAATAAACCATGAAGAAGCTACACAAGAAGAAATTGATGAAATGAAGCAAATTGTTCAAGAAGCTGTAGAGGCTGGAGCCTATGGGTTCAGTACTTCACGAACTGAGAAACATAATGATGTTAATGGAAATTTGACTCCAAGCATAACCGCTCATAAGACTGAATTAGTTGAGATAGCTAAAGCTTTAGGAGAAATCAATAAAGGTGTTTTACAGGGTATTTCAGATTTCTATGATTTTGATTCAGAGTTTGATATTTTCAAGTCGATGTCTAGTGAATCTGGCAGGCCTATATCCATAACAGTAGAGCAGCAAGATGCTAGACCAGACTGGTGGTTAAAGCTGTTGGATGGTATTGAAGATGCTCAATCTCAGGGTATTAATATGTTTGGTCAAGTGCCACCAAGGGCTACAGGCATTTTGATGGGTTTAACAGCAACCTTAAACCCTTTTAGGTTCCATCCTTCTTATATGGAAATTGCGGATCTTGACTTAGAAGAAAGAGTGAAAATCATGAAAGATCCAGTTTTTAAAGAAAAACTACTTAATGAAAATCCAGTCTCAATCAATTCTCTTGTTGATGAGATTGTTAATGCTTACGGAAAAATGTTTAAACTGGGTGAGCCCGCTAATTATGAACCAGATCCTGATGACTCCTTTGAATCGATAGGAAAACGCTCAACAATGTCTCCACAAGCAATAGCGTATGAAGTAATGTTAGAGAAGGAAGGCAGGGCTCTAATCTATCATCCATTGTTTAATTATCTCCCTGGTGACTTGAGTCTAGTGGAAAAAATGCTAAAACATCCTTTCACTATTGCCGGACTTGGAGATGCAGGGGCTCATTGTGGAGCAATTAGCGATGCAAGTTTTCCTACAACTCTAGTTCAGCATTGGTCCAGAGATCGCAGTCGAGGTGATAAAATTCCTTTAAAGACCGTTATCAAAATGCAAACTTCAGAAACGGCAAGTTTATTGGGTATTGATGATAGAGGAGTCATAAAAGAAGGCTATAAAGCAGATATCAATATTATTGATTATGAAGGGCTTACTCTTCATGAACCAGAGATCATTAATGATTTACCTGCAGGAGGTAGAAGACTTGTTCAGAAAGCTTCAGGCTACGATTACACAATAGTGTCTGGAGAGGTAGCGTTCATAAAAGGTGAGGCAACTGGTGCGCTTAACGGAAGGCTTATTAGAAATACAAACTAACTATGCAAAAACATGTATTAGATTTACATGGATTTAGGCATCATGAAATTGATGTAATTGTAGAGAATTTTATTTATCTTAATCAAGAAGAGATGCCTCTGACCATAATTTGTGGAAATAGTGAAAAAATGCTTTCACTAGTAAGAAAAGTTTTAGAAAGATCAGGGGCAGAGTATTACAATGGAACTGGTCACGAATATGGAAGGATAAAAGTGAATAGGCTTTAAGTGAATATGGAAATTAAAAAATTAGGCCCTTTGGCTGCAGAGGTATCTAAGGTTGATTTGAAAAATCTAACTGAATCTGAAGTGTCTCAAATTAAAACCTCTTTTTTGGAGCATTGCGTACTCTTGTTCAAAGACCAGGATTTACTTCCTGACGACTTAAAAGATATTTCAACTATATGGGGTCAGCCACAAATCCATCCAGTTTTTAAAGGATTAGATGGTTACCCAGAAATTATAGAAATTAATAATTACGGAGAAAAATATCATACGAATGCGCATTGGCATTCCGATGTAACATTTGAAGAAACTCCACCGGATGCTACTCTTTTATATTCTTTAGAGGTTCCAGATTCAGGTGGTGATACTTTATTTTCTAATCAATATTTAGCTTTTGAAGAGCTTGATGAAGGCCTGAAATCAGATTTAGAAGGGAAAAAGGCCATACATAGCAACATAGGTGTTTTGATGCTGACTGGCGGAGATATAAGTAAAGCTAAAACTGTTGAACATCCAATTTTTAGAAAGCATCCAG
>CALJGK010000038.1 GCA_938075195.1 uncultured SAR86 cluster bacterium | reverse complement strand
TTAGTTTAATTTTACAATTAACAATGGCTTTGCTTATTATTTATGACATGACAATAGGGTTTTAAGATGAAAGAAATGGAATTAGTAAAATGGCCTTTTTTAAAACAAACTTGGGGGATTGAGTTTGAAAGATCTGAAGGGTCCTACTTGTATACAAAAGATGGAAGAAAAATACTTGATGCAGCAGGTGGAGCCATTGTTAGCAATATTGGGTATGGAAGAGAAGAAGTAGCAGATACTATTGCTGAAGCAGTTAAAAACAACTCTTATATCTTGCCTCCCTTTTTAACACCTGAAAGAGAAGCATTATTAGATGAATTGAGAGAACACTGGCTTCCACCTCATCTAACAAGGATTCATTTATCTTCTGGAGGTTCAGAGGCTAATGAATCTGCAGTTAAACTTGCCATTCAATATCAGGCGAGTAGAGGGAAAGCAGAGAAAAATATTATTTTAACTAGAAACCTGTCCTATCATGGTACCACTTTAAATATGTCAGGAATTTCTGGTCACGTAGCAAGAAAAAGAGGACTAGAGAGTTATGTCCCTAAACCAACAACCATAGAAACCCCCTACCCTTTAAGATGTCCTATAGGAAGCTTTCATCCTGATGCAAAAGAATATTATTTAGATAATCTGAGAAAAACCGTAAAGAAAATAGGACCTGAGAATATCGCTGCTCTGTTGATGGAGCCTATCAATGGATCTAGTGGCGGAGCCATCACTCCACCAGATGGTTATTGGATAGAAGCACAAGAAATACTTAGGGAAAATGATATCTTATTGATTGCTGACGAAGTGATGACTGGATTTGGCAGAGTGGGTAGTGACTTCGCAAGCAACCTTTACGGACTAGAGCCTGATATTCTTATTGCTGGTAAGGGAATGGGTGGTGGCTATGCCGCTATAGGTGGAACTTATAGTACTGATAAAATCGCAGATTCAATTCAGGCTGCGGGCTATGAAGTCATGTTCCATACTTTTGCCGCACTTCCACAATCCTGTGCTGCATCTGCAGAAGTCCTAAGAATTCTTAGAGAAGAAAATCTATGTGAAAGAGTGAATCCATTAGGAGATCAGATCTTACAGAAACTAAACTCAGAAATTGGCCAACATCCAAACATTGCTGAAATAAGAGGAAAGGGATTATTGATAGGAATAGAAATTGTTGAGGATAAGTCTAGCCTAACACCCTTTGATGAGAGCCAAAAAATTACCAGCCGTATTATGCAACAAGGCCTTGAAGAAGGTGTTTTTCTCTATCCTGGAGGAACGGGAGAGTACAGAGATATTATATGTATTGGTCCTGCATTCACTATCGGAGACGATGAGGTTGATCTAATCGTGAAAGCAACTAAAGCAGCACTAACTACTGTTACTCAGAATTAATTCTCTGACTTATCTAGAGGGAGAGCAGTTCTTTTCCGTAAAGACTTTTTGCTGTAAATAAAATGGTGGAGCCTGTCGGGATCGAACCGACGACCTCATCCGTGCAAGGGATGCGCTCTCCCATCTGAGCTAAGGCCCCACTAAGGGATGGGTAGATTACCAAAAACTTTGAACTAAGAAAGTATTTTTTTTTATTTAGAAAGGATTAGCCATTTCCGCAATGGAATCATCAATTCTTTTAATGATATCTTTTTGATCGAGGTCCTTTGTAATTTTGTAGTGCGGATGGCTTAAAGTGGCCAGATCTTTAGCTACTTCTAGGGCTTTAGCCATTAATTCCTCAGGGTCAACAACCTCATCTAAATAACCAGCTGCAACTGAATCTGATATTGGATAAGCCTCAGCATTAAGTATTGCTCTGTACCAATGATTTTTTAAAATTCTAGATTTAGATATTTCTAGTATTGGAGTAGGAATAGACATGCCATTTCGTGTTTCATTAGCCTGAACGATGAAGTTACCAGTTGCACCTATTCTGTAGTCAGCACAACACAAAAGAAAAGCACCAAGAGCGATAGCATGACCACTAGAGGCAGCTATGACAGGTCTGGGAAAACTATAGATTCTTGAAAGAAGCTTAAATCCTGCGGTAGTCATTTCCACAGCAGCCTTAGGGTCTCCTCCTTGAATAGTTTTTAAATCAAATCCAGCAGAAAAAAGGCCAGGTTTTCCAGTAATTAAAAGGGATCCTGAGTCTTCAGGCACCTCATCAAGAAGAGAATGAATTGTATTGCTCATGTTTGCAGAGAAAACATTGGCCTTGCCATCATTCAAAGTAATAATTGATACTTCACCTTCCTTAGTTAATGTTGCTAATTGATCCGTCATAGATTTTCCTTTTAATTTATATTTGGTCATATAATCTTATAAGTAGTTCAATAACTCAAATACTTTATATATGAAATTATTCAAAAATCTCTCTAGATCCGTAAAAGGAAAAGTGGCCATTATTACGGGTGCTGGAAGTGGTATGGGAGAAGCTACTGCAAAAGTTTTTGCCGAAGAAGGGGTTAAAGTAGTTGCAACAGATGTCAATCTTGAAGCAGTCAAAAGAGTTTCTGATGAAATTAATACTAACGGGGGAACTTGTTATGCTTTGCATTTGGATGTAACTGACAAGACAGAAATTGAGGATTGTCTTGAGGAAAGTATAAAAAAATTTGGGTCATTAGATTTTGTTATAAATAATGCGGGCATCTCCTCAGCAACCGCTCTTGAAGATGAAAACTATGAGAATTACTGGGACGATACTTTAAGCGTTGTACTCACTGGTCAAATTAAACTAATAAGAGCTGCTCTGCCTCATCTTCTAAAATCCGACAATGCAAGAATTGTGAATATTTCATCAACGGAAGGTTTTGGTGCTTCTCCCTATCATAGTCCCTATACAGCCGCTAAACACGGCGTGATTGGATTAACACGATCATTAGCTTTAGAGCTAGGACCTAAAGGCATCACAGTAAATTGTATTTGTCCCGGTCCAATCAATACAAACATGACAGCAGCTATTGATGAAAAAGATAAAGAAACTTATGCTCGAAGGAGAGTAGGTTTAAAACGATATGGTGAGCCAGAAGAAGTTGCACATGCAACTTTAAATTTATGCCTTCCTTCTTCTTCGTATATTAATGGAGTTTATCTTCCTGTAGATGGAGGTTTGTCTATTAGACGAGCTTAAATAAAACAAAATATATTTTAGGCATGAAAAATGAATGAAGAGAGCAGAAGAAAAATAATTATCGATACTGATCCTGCCATGGGGACTAAGGGCGGTGATCCTGAAGATTGTTTTGCAATTATGCTGGCCATGAATTCACCTGAATTAGAAATCTTGGGAATTACAACTGTTCAGGGCAATGTTCCTGTTGAACGAGGCTTTAGTAATGCAAGTTATCTAGTTAAAGAATTAAATCAGTCAATTCCTGTCCATACGGGAAGACCCGGGACTTTTGATAAAGAGAGAAACAAAAAAAGAGAGTGGCTAGGTCAAAGAGAACAGATGGAACAACTCACACCGATAAGACCGCTTGAAGATGATGATAAAGGTGCGCCATTATTTATTGTCGAGACTTGTAAGGAAAATAGTAAAAACATAGAGCTGGTAACTATCGGACCACTAACGAATATTGCTCAAGCCTTAGAGATAGATCCAGAGCTATCGAAACATGTGAATAAAATTACTATGATGGGAGGCGCTGCTACGGTTCAAGGTAATGTGACTCCTGCAGCTGAATTTAATATCTGGGCAGATCCTGAATCAGCAGCAAATGTTTTCAAATCTGGTATTCCGATAAGAATGGTTCCTTTAGATGTTTGTCATAAAACTAGGTTTGGTCGAGAGCAGTTAAATACTATTAAAGAAAATGAGCATCCATTTTGTCAATTTGTTCAAGAGTCAGTTGATCCATGGCTCAAAATTAACCCAAATAAAAATATAGAGGATCAAGGGCTGCATTTATATGACTCACTAGCAATGGCACTCAGTTTATTTCCAGATCTTGCAGAGTATAAAGATGCTTATGTGGCGGTTGAAACAAAAGGAGAATTTACAGATGGAGAAACAGTCTGCGAATTTAATGAATCAATTATGGGACAAATTTTTAAACCTCAACCTAATGCCGAGATAGCATTGGATATAGATGTTGATGGTTTTAATAAACTCTTTGAAGAAAGAGTTTTAAACTTTTTATTAAATTTATAAGTTACCAGAATCTTTTCTTTACAAGGTTCCTTTGAATTTTTCCGGTCGGTAGTCTGGGAAGCTCCTCCTTCCAGAAATCATATGTTTTAGGCTTCTTAAAACCGGATAGCTTCTCTTCAGACATCGCTACCAATTCTTTGAGAACTTCATCTTGATCGGCTCCTGGTTCAAGATTGATAACGGCTTTTATCTCTTCACCCCATTCTTCATTTGGCACGCCAACACAACAAACCTCAGCAACTTCTTTGTGCATAAGGAGAACATTATCAATTTCTTGAGGGTAGATATTTGTACCACCCGAAATTATCGTATCCGCACTTCTTCCTGTCAGAAAATGATAACCATCTGAATCACAATAACCTATATCTCCCATCGTAAAATAATCTCCCCAATAGGCTCCGGATGTCTTTTCTTCAGCTTTGTAGTATTCAAATCTTCCTGTTGAGGGAGCGCTAAAATAAATAGTTCCTTCTTGCCCTATTTCAACTTCATTAAACTCTTCATCGAGGATCTTCACTTCTGTACCTTCATTGGCTTTACCAACACTACCCGGCTTATCAAGCCATTCTGTAGGTTGAATAAAGCAACCTCCTCCTTCTGTTGCAGCATAATATTCATATACTATTGGTCCCATCCAATCGATCATAGCTTTTTTAACTTCCACCGGGCAAGGTGCAGCTCCATGCAAAATCCATCGCATCGAGGAAATATCATATTTAGATTTTATTTCTTCAGGAAGTCTAAGCACTCTGTGGAACATGGTGGCAACCATATGAGTATGAGTACATTTATACTCACTAATAAGCGATAGCATTTTTTCAGCGTCCCATTTATCCATCAAATAAACTCCTACTCCGGCCATAAGCGAAATATTAATATTTAGCCCTAACGGTGCCGCATGATAGGCAGGCCCAGGACAAATACTAAAATCAGTATCAGGATTAAATGCCGCAGTATCGAGAGTAAATTGCTCAGTTTTAGAGGGAGGAGGATTTTCTTTCCTAAATACACCCTTTGGTCTTCCTGTTGTTCCAGAGGTATAAAGCATAGATCTGCCAGGTTCAGGGTTTGGTATATCTGAGCCATCATAAGCTTGAATACTTTCTATGAAAGGAACTGCAAGAGAGTTCTCACCATCAACTGACATCAATATAACATCAGGTAAATTTTTGCTTATCTCCTCAAAGAACTCCGGAAAGATTGCATCGCAAATCACCACCTTTGCTTCGCAGTTCTCAACAATATAACTTACTTCATCAGCAGTAAGGTGCCAGTTTATTGGGGTTATTCTAAGACCAACTCTTATGGGACCAAAAAGTCCTTCTAAAAATTCAGGTCTATTTTTGCAAATAATTGCTACTGCATCACCGGTCTGCAAACCCTTTTCTTTTAAGAATTTTGCGAAACGATTTGAGTTAGCATTTAGTTCCATAAAAGTTCTTTCACCATACTCACTGACAATGGCTTTTTTATCAGGAATATTTTTTGCGTGGAAAGCTATTCCCATGCCTAAGGCTAAATGCTCTTGTAAGGTTTCCATCTAGTCGATTAAAGACTTTTGGTATTCATTCAAGACAGGTTTTTTAGGCCATGAATATTTATCTCTATCTTCGGCCTCTAAGATCAGTGGAAATTCGTCTGCATTCCTAAAACTATTGGTCCAGTTTGTTGTGGAAATTAATTTATCTACGGCCTCTCTCCGTTGCTCAAGGACATCCTCACTGGTTAAGTGTTTTGGCATCATGCAGATTAAAGAAGCCGCCCTGATTAAAGTGTTTGTTTCCTGATCAAGGCTTGTACCAGAGTTGCTGCAATGAATTGTTCTAGAATCCCAAAGCAACATATCACCAGGCTCCATATGACACATTACTGCCGTATCTGAAGAGAGTTTGGGATCGTCATTGGGAAAACGGAAATGGTCAATCTCTAAGGGTAGTTTTGATAATCTTTCATGGTATTCATTTGGTAAATCCTTAAAGAATTTATGAGATCCCGGTATGATTACATTCCCTCCAATTTCTTTAGAAGTAGGCAATAAATTGACTAGACCTTGAATACATTGCTTGCCAGGTTTAGAGATAGGATGTTGATCGATATGGAACCAAGACTGTCCAGATTCGGTTTTCCAATCAGGATTTATATTCCATGGTCTCCATAAAGATACTCCATCAAAACTTGTCAATAGATCATCAGATTTCCATATTTTTGCAAAAGCCTTTTTGACTTTGGGTATGCCCCTCAAATACCATTGAGATTCAGAATGTCCGATACCGTAACTTGGCATTATTCCGCCATGAGCACAGGTTGGCCATCTATCATCTTCCCAAGTAGATGGATCATTCCTATCTATACCTGTATTGAGCTGCTCTAGATAGTCCCAAAGGAGATCTAATGTTTTTGCTGCTTCGCTCTCACTTAAAGCATTCTTAATAACAACATATCCATGCTCTTCAAGATATTCGATACTCTCATCGGAACCAGACTCTAGTCTCGGAACATGTTTGTATTCTATTTCTATATTAAAATCGCCGCTCATAATTATCCCCTTAACTTTAGATTAGAATGTTTGGAACCAATTTTCAACTTCATCTTGGGTTGGCATTGATAAAGATGCACCTTTTTTTGTTGTTGAAAGTGCAGCTGCTTTATTACCAAAAAGAGCTGCTTCATATAAATTTTCTGTTTCTAGATAATTGCTAGCAAGAGCACCTATAAAACAATCTCCAGACCCCGTAGTGTCAATTGCATGCACTTCATGACCGTTAATCAGTTCGCCTTTCTGATCTTGGCAGACGTAAACACCTTGAGATCCTAAAGTGATGATGATTGATTGATGATTTTTCAGAGATAAACCTTTAATAGAAGAAATAATTGAGTCTATATTTCGGCTCTCTAAAGTAACTCCACTTAGTGTCTCAAGTTCCGTTTCATTCATGACTAATAAATCTGTATTTTTTAATAATTCTTCACTAATTTTTACTGCAGGAGCAGTATTTAAAATCCTAAAACAACTTCCTTTTGCTCGTATAAATAAATCTTCAATCTGCTTTGGTGGAACTTCGAGTTGAGAAAGCAAGATATCAATTTGGTTTAATGACTCTTTAGAAACTTGTTGTGATTCAACAAAAGCATTTGAGCCAGAAACAACGATAATCTGATTCTCGACTATGTCTTCAAAAACATTAATGAATGCCACTCCAGATTCACCTTCATGCGAATCAAGCATTTCAACATTAACACTCTCAGAAATTAAACTTTCTTGAAGTTGTTTTCCAAAAACATCATTGCCTACTTTGCCAATAAAAGAAACATCTGACCCTAGCCTTGAGACTGCTACGGCCTGATTTGCTCCCTTTCCTCCCTGAAAAGTTTCAAAGCTATTTCCAAAGATGGTCTCTCCCTCATCAGGTTTATGATTGCTATAAATCACAAGATCCATATTGATACTGCCAAATACAGCAAGTGGAGAAGACATAAGAATTATGACAAATCAGATGACGTTGAAAATTTATCTACTAATAGGCAGGTCCTACTGACGAGATGATCAAGATCTTGTTCACCAACACCAGCAATAGTTGTTAATACTCTCCCATTCCAGGGATCCGTCCAGCTCTCAGGTATGAAACCTTTATCTAATCCAATTAAGCCTCCAACTGTAGCTCCAGTGCAATCTGTATCCCAACCGCAACAGATAGTTTCGCCTATCGCTTCATCAAAGGAATCTTGAAAGGATAGAAATGCCCAAACTACAACAGCTAAATTATTTAGACTGTGAACAGGAGACATATCCCCATAATGATCATGCAATTCACTAGCGGGTTTATTTTTATTTTTAATACCAATCTGAACAGCTTCATAGGCATCTGATTCTTTATCTATTAACTCCAGGGCAGACATGACAGCCTCTTCTCGGCTAGAAGTAGAAGGAATAAGCGCACAGAGAGCCGCTATGTAAGCTGAAGCCTCAACCGCACAAGCCCTATGAGATAAGATAGCATCCCTTCTGGCCAGATCCGCAGCAAGCCTCGGCTTCCCAGGTAAAACCCAACCATACATATCTATTCGTATTTGAGCACCTATCCAATCGTTGTACTCTCCATCATTTATTTCATCCCAATCAAAACTGCGTGGTCCGCCAAACTGATAAGCCATATTAGATTTTTCGATTAGCTTAAGGTAAGAATCTCGTTCAGCTGTAAAGGTTGCACCAACTGGCAATAAGCTTATCCATGATCTAGCGACATCATCTGTAGTTAGATCCAATCCATATTGCTCCATCATCATTAATGCTAAAACTAAATAGGTTATATCATCATCTGCCTCAGCTTTATCCATCATGCCTAAGCAGCACTTTTTATTAGCACCCCTTAACATTTCATGGTCCATATATTTGACATAATCTCTCAATGGCAAAGAACCCGAATCTTTTAAAAAACTATTCAAGCCTTCTGGACCTTCACGCATTGAAATCATCTCCACAGGTTTGCCCAGCAGACAACCAGATATTCTTCCCTGCCAAGCCGCTCTAATTCTCTCTTCATTTGTCATAATTTTTCCTCATCAATCTAAAACTTCTTCTTCCAATTCCTCAAAAATCATCTCGTCTTCAAACATTAAAGTAGTAATATCTTTCATCCTATCCACATAGAGTTTACCTATTAAATGATCTAATTCATGCTGAAATACAGTAGCTAAAAAATCTTCAACCTCTACATACATAGATTCCGCATTTTCATCTAAATAGTCAACTCTTATACTTCTTGGTCTTTCAACGAACCCTCTCAATCCAGGAACACTTAAACAACCTTCCCAGAATCCCTGTTCAGTTTCATCCAGTACTGTTATTTTTGGATTAAAGATAACAAATGCTTCCGTATCTTCCATATCAGGATATCTATCGGATTCTTCAGAGAGCTTTATTACTGTAAGTTGCTTAGAAATACCAATTTGAGGCGCCGCTAATCCTATACCACCTACCGCTGCCAATGAATCCCACATATCCTCTAATAATATTTTGGTTTCAGCACTTTTAATTTCTTCCGGCGTAAATTCATCCGCAACTTCTCTTAAAAGCGGATTACCCATTTTGATTATTTGTCTTACAGTCATAAAAAATAAAAATATAGACTACCTGAGAATAAATCTCATTAGTCTTTTAATTAATGAATTATGTTACTTTTTTTTTATGGATAGTCCAAAAATAGTACAAAAATTCCCCTATAAAATTTCTGCCGAGTCAGGTAAAAGTTACTTCTGGTGTAGTTGTGGACAAAGTTCCAAACAACCATTTTGTGATGGATCCCATGAAGGAACAGATTTCTTACCTCAAAAAGTGAAACTTGAAGAAGAAAAGGATATCTACTTATGTGGATGCAAGATGAGCAAGAATGGTGCCTTTTGTGATGGCACGCATAAAAACCTTTAACTAATCTGGATCGGCTATTTTTAGTAGCTGCTTACCTTTATTCTTTCCTGTGTAAAGTCTCAACAAGGTATCAGGAGCATGCTCGATTCCTTCTTGTATGTCTTCTTGATAAATAATTTTACCTTCTTGAACCCATTGCATTAATTCTCCTACCGCCGCTGGAAATCGATCCATATAATCGAGAACAATAAATCCTTCCATTCTGGCTCTTTGAATAATCAATGATGTGTAATTTGAAGGTCCCGGAGCTGGTGTCTCATTGTTGTAACCAGAAATAGCCCCGCATATCGCAATTCTTGCACTTTGATTGATATTCATAAGGGCAGTATTCAAAAATTCTCCACCTACATTATCAAATATTACATCAATGCCTTCAGGACATAATTCAGGTATGACTTCAGCCATATTTGCAGCTTTATAATCTATTGCTGCATCTATCTTGGCCTCTTCAGTTAACCATCTGCATTTTTCAACCCCCCCAGCAACTCCAATCACTCGACAACCTTTTAATTTTGCTATTTGCGCTGCAATAGATCCGGTCGATCCGGCTGCCCCTGAAACTAGAACAGTATCACCCTCTTTAGCTTGACCTACATCTAACAAACCAAAGTATGCTGTTAAGCCTGTTATACCGAATACACTCAGTGGAGCTGTAAGAGAAGCTCCCTCAGGAATAATAGTGGCATTCAAGATTCCTTTTCCGTCAGAGATTGCATATTCTTGCCAACCAAAGGTCCCTTGGACTTTGTCACCTACGTTGAAGTTAGGATTATTTGATGCTATTACTTGTCCAACAGACCCAGCCCGCATGACTTCTCCAATGCCTACTGGAGGTACGTAACTTTTTCTGTCTTCCATCCATCCTCTTTGAGCCGGATCAAAACTAAGATATAAGTTCTTGATCAAGAACTCTCCATCATCAATATCTCTCACTTCCTCTTCAGCAAAAGAGAAATTATGCTCTCCGACCATACCAACTGGTCTAGAGGCTAAGGTCCATTTTCTATTTTTAAGATTTTTCATAATTTATTTTGGATATCTAATCATTGGATGGGCTGGAGGAGAATCATCAAATTCGACTCGTCCCATGGTTTCGAATCCATGTCTTTCATAAAGCGACATATTCAATGGGTTTGAAGACTCTAGGTAAGCTATCTTTCCTTGCTCATCAATAGTTTTTAAAGCCTCTTTAAGAATAAAAGAACCAAGACCCTGTCCTTGCTTAGAGGGATCAAGGGCTATAAATGCCAAGTACCAATGATCTTCTTCTGGATGATACTTTCCAAGTTCATCGAAGAATTTCAACACATTCTCTACTCTTGCTTCTGGGATATCTGAAAATGTAGGAACAAGAACTTCGGGTCCTAAGTGCACGCCCGGTGGATGCCAGAGTGATGCTCCATAAAAGTTTTCATCTGCGAATACACCATCAGCTCCAAAAGAAGGTTTTGAAAATTCATCCATCCAAACATCAAAACTTCTCAAGTACTTGATAGGATCAGGAAAAATCCACCTTATTAGAGGATCTGCAGTAAAGCCGAGTGTAAGAGCGCTTTTAACTTCATCAGCTTTTGAGCTATCTACATTGATAATTTTTGGTGTTTCCATAATCCCCTCCAGGAGTTTAAATAGTACTTACAATGAGTGTATAGAATAAGACAATGGCTATCCATCCAATCCAGAATCCTCGAGCCAATTTTCTTAAAATAGAAAATTCGGACCATTGATCATCATCACGTTCTTTAGGTTTACTAATGAAGTCATAAATAATGGCAATCCAAAAAAATATAAACAGACTATATAAAATTATTGAATACACTTTTTACAGATTATTTAATCTACACAACTTCCGGTTTGCTTATCAAGCTCTAAAGCTTCTACCATCGCATAATAGACATCAGTATTATCTAAAGTTCCTGTAAAATTTTCAGAACCTGGACCATAAGCATATACGGGTACCGGGACTCCTGTGTGAGAACCATATCCAATGCCAGTATTAAAAGAAAATTTAACTTCAGGAGCCGTGTAATCAGCCGGAGCAGCTGGTTCTATTAAAAGGCCCCCTGTTTCATGATCTGCAGTGACAATTACCAAAGTATCCTGACTTTGTATTGCATAATCCAAAGCGTTTTGTACAGCTTCATCAAAATCTTGCATCTCACGCTTGAGGTAATTTATATTATTAGCATGACCAGCCCAATCAACCTGTGACCCTTCCACCATTATAAAGAAGCCTTTACAGCCCTCTTCTTGAAATTTTAATGATCTATTAATCGCAAAATCTAACATTTCACTCGATGTTGGCTCAAAAGAATGATTGTCAGGTTTTTCTATATCTCTTAAGTGTTCATCAGCAAAAAGACCTATTACTTTATCTCTGTTGTCTAGGGCAAAACCGCTCAATTCTCTCTTTTGTGTTAAGAGTGTATGTTTTGATTTAACTTCTTGAAGTAAATCTAATCCGTCATCTCTTTTACCGCCCATCTCTTCAGGTAAAAAGAAATGCCTTCCCCCACCTAAGATTGTCATCACATTTGATTCCATCATGTCCTTACTGATTTCATCAGTTTTCCATCTTAAGTCTACATGAGAAGCAAAAGCAGCTGGAGTAGCATGAGTTATTTCTGAAGTTGAAATCAAAGAACTCACATAACCATATTCATGTATTCTTTCAGTCAAATTTTCAAGAATCTTGTTATCTTTATCTAATCCCAATGCACCATTATTTGTCTTTCTTCCAGTGCTATAAGCAGTAGCAGAAGAAGCAGAATCAGTAACTATGGCATTTTCAGAGTGAGTTAATACGATTCCAGAAATTGGAAATTTATCAACGGATAGCCTTTCATTTGGACCACCTTTTAAAAGTCTGTAGGAAGAGATTTGACTAATACTCATCCCATCACCTATTAGTAGAATAATATTCTTCGCTTTATTATTTACTGGAACTAATTCTTTTTGGGTTAACGCTTTGCCTTCAGGAAGTGTTTCAAGAAACATGTCCTTATCCGCAATTGAGCCTTCTGGAATAGGTATAGCATTAATCAAGGCTTGCATACCTAATGATTCAAGAGTTTTATAACCTGCGAAAGCTCCTAAACTAAATGCTATAACAATAATTAAAATATACCTTTTTAAGAAGTTGAAAATAATACTCATAATCTAAACCTTTATTTAATATTTTTATAATTTTTTAAAGCCTTCCAGGCCATCTTTTGAAGCGTGTCTTGTGTTTTCTGATCTAATCCATAATCATATGAATTGCCAACAGGTGATACATTATATACGGAAGAATATATAACTGATGCCATTAGATATGTGCCTGCTTTACTTGGATGTCTCTTGTCTAATGTGAAAAGATCAATAGCAGGATATTCTTCTTGGGAGAGCTGAAAAGCTAAACCAACCGGGAAAACCATCGCTTTATTCCTATTAGCCGCTGATATATAAGATGCTGCAAGCCCATCTATCATCTCAGGTTTGTCTTTATAAGCCCAAGTCATTAATAAGGATGGTTCGACCCCATTATCTCTGAGAGTTTTACTATGGGCATCGACGTAAAAGTTAAATAGCTCCTTTCTGTCTTCATGAATTGGGCATTGGCTACAATCCATCATGATGGCAAGATCATATTTTTCAGGATCATATTTTTTGTATTTATTCTTTGAGGTTATTGAGAAGGATCCTATCCTCTCGTTAGTGACATATGATTCAACATCATGCCATTCCAGAGAAGAACTGTTGATCGTAATATTCCTAAATCGATGGCCTTTGCCTAGTGATTCATTGGCTCTGACCATGCCCAATAAAGGCTTATGAACTCCATTATTGTAGTAAAAAAAACTATTTCCAATAAAAAGGATAGATTTAGGATTTTCTACTTCAGGACTACTTAAAAGAGGAACAGTTTCACTAAATATCTGTTCAGTAGAAAGAAAGAAAATAGAGCAAAAAAGTGCGCCTAATTGATTAATATTTACTTGCATCTTCTGCATAGAATAGCAAAGATAGTGCAGAGGGAGAAAGACAATGGAAAAAATAGATACAGGAACAGATCACCTGATTTTTGAAAAAGAGAATGGTATTGCAGTATTGACAATGAATCGTCCGGAAGCACGTAATGCAATGTCAGGAGAAATGAACGAAGCTATGAGAAATATCCTTGCTGAGGTAGAACTTGATTCAGACATAAGATGTGTAGTTCTCACTGGAGCGGGTAAAGGGTTTTGTGCTGGAGGAGATGTAAAAGGTATGGCCTCATCGGGAGATGGGACAGTGGGAGAGAATACTATTGATGCAGCTATACATAGACAGCGTGTTCATCAAAGAGCTACGGCAGGAAAACTCTTTAAGATGCCTAAACCAACAATCGCAGCACTTCCTGGAGCTGCAGCGGGTGCTGGTTTATCTTACGCACTAGCATGTGATCTTAGAGTTATGGCCAGTAATGCCATCATGACAACAGCATTTGCAAAAGTGGGATTCTCAGGAGACTATGGTGGTAGCTATTTCATGACACAGCTCATTGGATCAGCCAAAGCTAGAGAATTATATTTTCTTTCAGATAGAGTAACTGCAGATGAAGCCTTGAATCTTGGATTAACAAATTGGGTTTGCGAACCTGATGAACTGATGGATAAAACAATGGAAATTGCTAATAAGCTTGCCAGCGGACCTTCAGTTGCTTATCGGTATATGAAAGAAAATCTCAATCGTGCAATGAATGGTGAGGTAGATGATTGCTTAGATCTTGAAGCTACACATCACATTCATTGTGGACAGACAGAAGATCATAGAAATGCGACTAAGGCATTTGTTGAAAAGAAAGAACCAGTGTTCAATGGGAAATAAATAAAGGGGAAAGTTGTGGAAAATAAAATTAAAAATAATTTAAAGATTGATAAAAGAATAAGAGCAGTTTTTGGAGAGGTAGAGTTAGGCTCTGTTACCTCTAGTCCAGCTAATACAAGAGAAGGTATATTGGCTGAGCAAGATACAGATGCAGCAAAAGAAGGTCGTGCTGTAATGGAAATGGTTAATAATTCGCCTCACTATAAGGAGGTCGTACCTGAAACAGGTCTTGTTACTTGTACAAAAGAATTCACTTCAGACCCAGACGGCAATACAATCAAAATTCAATACATACGTCCAGATACAGAAGAGGAACTACCCTGCGTTTACTACATACATGGTGGTGGCATGATGGTCAGTTCATGTTTTGATGAACTTTATGCAGCTTGGGGAAGATGTATTGCAAGACAAGGGGTGGCTGTAGCTATGGTAGATTTTAGAAATGCCATGTGGGCCTCATCTGCGCCAGAGGTAGAACCTTATCCTGCAGGATTAAATGATTGCGTTTCTGGACTTAAGTGGGTACACGCCAATGCAAAAGAATTAAATATTGATAATAGTAAAATAATTGTCGCCGGAGAAAGTGGTGGAGGAAATCTCACCATAGCGACAAGTTTAAAACTCAAACAAGATGGTGATATAGGATTAATTAAAGGGCTTTATGCATTATGTCCTTACATTGCAGGCCAATGGCCTTTACCGGAGAATCCTTCATCCGAAGAAAATGAAGGTATTTTATTAACACTACATAGTGAACATGAATACTCACATGGAGCTATCATTTATGGTGTTGATGCTTTTATAAATAAAGATCCACTGGCATGGCCTAGTTTTGCAACAGAAGATGATGTAAAGGGGTTACCTAAAACTTACATCATTGTTAACGAGCTTGACCCTTTACGAGATGAAGGCATCAACTTCTACAGGTTGCTTAGAGAAGCAGATGTAGATGCACAGTGTCGACAAGTCATGGGATCCGTCCATGGAACTGAGATATTCCTAGGTTGTCCTGAAGTTAGTGATGAGACAGCATTGTCCATAGCTAATTTTGTAAGTAATTAGAAGTCACTATGAAAAAGCTATCAGCATTAATTGTAGTCTCTTTATTTTCTTTAAACATTTATATGCATGGAAGCGTTAATTCATTTAAATCAGGACAGGATAGGTCTATTGAATTTCCGGATACTGAAAATTACCTAACAATAACCTCTGATCTTCATACTCATTCTGTTTTCTCTGATGGGCATGTCTGGCCAAATATAAGAGTGGCAGAAGCAATGAAAGATAAATTAGACGCAATAGCCATCACGGAGCATCTAGAGTATCAACCACATATAAGATATATACCGAATAAAAATAGAAATATAGCTTTCTTAGAAGCTAAGAAAGCAGCAGAAGAAAGTGATTTAATAGTTATAGCGGGAAGCGAGATAACGCGTGAAATGCCTCCCGGTCATTTAAATGCTGTGTTTATAAAAGATGCAAATACTCTATTTAATATTGATGAGAGTTTACTACCGGAAGCCCGAAGAAGAATGAGTGAAGCAGTAAATGTTGAAGATCTCAGTGATGAAGAGTTAGAGGTTGCAGACCAATATGCTCTTGGTAACTTATATTCTCCTTTTGAAGCTTTAGAAGAAGCTAAAAGGCAAGGTGCTTTTATTTTCTGGAATCATCCTATGTGGGGTTCACAAGCAAATGATGGTATTTCTAGACTTACTGAGATGCATAAACAGATGATTGCTAAAGATCTTATTCATGGTATTGAAGTTGTTAATACTAATGAATACTCCGAAGAAGCTCTGCAAATCGCTTTAGATAATAACCTTGCAATCATTGGTACTTCAGACGTTCATGAGCTTATCGAATGGGACTACGATTCAAGTAAAAATGAGCATAGGCCGGTTACATTGATTCTTTCAGAAGAAAGAAACCAAAACTCAATTAAAGAAGCACTTTTAGACAGACGAACAATAGTTTTTTATAAAAATAAGCTTATTGGAAAAGAAGAAAATCTGGTCCCTCTATTAAGTTCTATTTTAGGTTTTAAATCACTGGGCTACAGAGGTAATACATCTATATTAAGAGTTGAGATATCTAATAACTCCTCATCTGATATGACTTTAAAAAATTTGTCAGCCTATAACTTTTCTCGATCTGATGATTACATCTTTATTCCAAAGAATGAAACGAAAACTATCATGGTAAAGACTCTTGAGGCTATTAAAGCAGTAGAATTAAAGTTTGAAATTTTAAATGCAATTACAGCACCTAAAAAACATGCCATTATTGAAGCTACGATAGAGCTTTAAAGAGAGCCTTTTTCTTTTAGGTGAGTAATTAATTGCTTATCGTGGGTTGTGACGGCTGAAAACCCTTCTCTCAAGGCTGGCTTCCATCTAGGATTAGACGATCCTAGGACCTCGTCACCCATTATAGTGACTCTTTGAATAATTCTTTCACCTACAAAATCATTAACTACATAATGTTGAGTGCTTCTGTTATCCCACATAGCAATGGTCCCTTCTGTCCAATGATATCTAACAGTAAACTGTGGTTTAGTAACCCATTTAGTTAAGTAAGAGAGCAACATATCACTCTCTTCAACATTCATTTCTACTATTCTTCTAGTGAAATGCTCATTTACATATAAAACTTTCTTTCCGGATATAGGATGCAATCTCACTACAGGATGGATTGCTGTTTTTTCAGGTTTTCCGTGAGGTCTCGCGTCATGCAATGCCGTTATCCCCTCACATAAATCTTTTATTGGGTCAGATAAGGCTTCATAAGCAGCATTTAAATTACTCCACATGGTATCGCCACCCAATTCAGGACACTTCACCATATGAAGTACAGACATGATTGCAGGGGAATCTTGAAAGGTTATATCAGTATGCCATTCATCAGCTATCCCACCAGAACTAGCAGCAAGTTCAAAAATTTTTGGATGGGTTACTGTCTTATTCTTAAGATTAGGATGCCCTTCTAATTCACCAAACTTTGCTCCGTAATCTACATGCTCATCCTGACTTATATTTTGACCTGGAAAAAATATTACCTTGTGTTCAGTTAAGAGAGATTTAATTTCTTCTACCTGAACATCAGATACTTTTGCGAGATCTACATTTGTAATCTCAGCACCTAGTGCAGTAGAAATCTGCTTTACTTTCATATTCATAAATTAAGACTCTATGTGAAATAGTTTATTGTAAATCTTCCATTCACCATCTTTCTTTAAAAATGAAAGTGTATCTAAGTAGACATTACCTATATATCCATCCCTTACTCTCACGCATGCTGTAGAGCCTGCTAATTCACAGGATAATATCTCCAACAATACTTCCTCTCCCTTATCTTTAGGCGAAGGTTGTTGAGATTCAACGAAACTCGCGAAATCATCCACACTCATTTCGGCCAATCCTGTTCCTATGTATCCTGTAATCATTGCATTAGGATAAAAAGCCTCTCTAACTTTTGCTGGGTCTGATTCATACATGCTATCGAAGTATAGCTGAACACCCTGTTCTATCTTTTGTTTATCGTCCGCCAAAGTAAGCCTCCTTGATATAGGTTACTGGATTCCATCTTAATTTTTCAGGAATATATTCTGCCCCTGGCATTCCTCGCTCTATCATGAAAGGTTTTAATGCCTCTATTGCTTTAGCCTCATCATAGTGACAAATTTTTGGATACATATGATGCATGGTGTGAATTTGCATAGAGTGATTCATAAATCTTGGCATCCTATTTGTCCAAAACCTAGTATCTTTATAACGTCCTTTATCAAGGCCAGAATGAGGAAAATAAGAAAAGACAATTCCTAGGTAAGATGTTGCAACACGCTTAGGTATCCACCAAAGTAGAAGAGTTTCAATTGGATAAAGGACTGCAAGGATTATCTGCGCAAAGTAAAAAAGAAAAACCCACGAACCTCCTTTTTCTAGAGCAGCTTCAAACTTTGGGTCATTTTCTTGATGTTTTTCTATAGCTTTCATAGCTGGGCCATCATCGTTATAACCAACGTTTACATTGACTGCTGCATCCCACCAATTTTTTGCATGACCATGAAAAAAATCAGGATCAAGGTCTGAATCATTGGTATAGGCATGATGTTTCAGATGAGTAGCCTTCAAAATGTCATGTGACTGAGCAAGAGGAATTGCACTGATCTGACCAACCCAATAATCTAACCACTGAAGATTCTTTTTACCTCCAGACAAATGACCATGCTGACCGGCGTGTGATGGTAAATAAGCATTACATGCGGTAAATAAAGCAATCAGGAAGCCTGCATATAATGGAATAGTACCAATGATTACTAGTGCCCAAGTGGCAATCCATAAAGAAAATTGGCCAAGCCCAATGGCAATCATCTCCCATTCAACTCTGCCCATGAAAGATTTAGCAATCTTTCTTTCTGCATCAATTGATAAATCGGGTGAGTTTTGTGTTAACTGATCCATGACCAACCTTTATTTTTTGCTGTTATACCAAAAGCTAATCCGAGCAAGTAACCCACTAAAGACATTAAAAAATTAGAATCAAATACATACATGAGTATCGCCCCAAAAATACTTCCCCAAAACAACAAACCAAACCAAACCAAACCCCATTGTTCTAGATGCTGACTTAACCACTCCATAGAATTATTTTATCCTTTTAATTAAGTAGCATCAATTTTAAGGATTTTTCCTTTTTTCCTTAATGTATTCAGAGGCTTCTTTAAATCCTCCAATATTAAAAACATTTGTATAGCCTGCATTAATTAAAATATTTTTTGCATTTTCAGATCTTACTCCACTTCTGCAAAATAGATAAATCTCATCTTCTAAAGAAGCGATCTCTTTAATATTTAGTATCTCTTGCCATTCGATGTGGTGTGTTGAGTCAATAGATAGTAATTCTATTTCTTCAGG
>CALJGK010000037.1 GCA_938075195.1 uncultured SAR86 cluster bacterium | reverse complement strand
TGCACGATAACAATAAAGGCTTTGCATGGACAATACCTGAAGGGCCCTACAATTTCTTTTCTGAGGAAGATATAAAAAACTTTGATGAAAAGGGTTTTATTGTTCTAGAAGATGCTTTCTCACCAGCAGAAGTTAAAGAAGTTATAGGTCAGATTGACCCTTTTGAATTTAATGTCACTGAAGCCTTGAAAGGTTTGGATGGGGGTAAATTCTTTATATCTAGGGCAGAAGAAATTACTTTCACAACTCATCTTGTTACTCAATCTGATATTCTCAAGAAATTCAGTAAACACGAAGTTTTTTCAAAGTTATGCAAAGATCTAATCGGCCCTAATGTAAGGCTATATTGGGATCAGGCGGTTTATAAGAAACCAGGCACCAAAGATGAATTTCCTTGGCATCAAGACAATGGTTACACATTTATAGAGCCACAAGCTTATTTAACTTGTTGGGTAGCCTTAACAGATACAGATGAGACTAATGGATGTCCTTGCGTGCTTCCAGGTCTTCATAGAAAAGGAACACTACATCATAAGCCTACTGAACTGGGCCACGAAATTCCATTAGATGCATCTGAATCAATTACCTTGCCATTAAAAGCAGGAAGCATTGCGATATTTTCATCCTTAACACCTCATAGAACAGGACCGAATATATCAGAAGGAATAAGAAAGTCTTACATACTTCAATATGCGCCAGAAGGGTCTGAAAGGCTAATCTCTCAATCTTTAAAAGAGAAAGTTAATGATGAATCCAGACAATTCTTGATCTTAAAGAATGGAAAAGCAGTTATTTAACTACTCTACAAATCCTGTTAATCTTTCGTAAGCCTGAGCAAAATCTTCTTTGAACTCTTGAACAACAGCGCTTGCTGAAATACTTTGATTCATGAGGCCTACACCTTGACCAACCCAATATGTTGCTAAATCTCTAGCACCTTCATGTCCACCTTCAGCAAGCTTATTTACTTTTTGCAAAGCAGGTTCGGCTACCATAGGTTGTAGGGGCATTGGTAAAGGATCTGGAGCATTTTCTGATTCCCATGCATCTGTCCAAGGTGAGATAAGTTGTCGTGAATGTTTTCCAGTTCTGCTTCTTGATCTTGTTGTTTGACTTGAATTGGCCGCAACCATTTTTTCTTTGATCACTGGCGGTACCTCAGACTCAACAGTTGTTAACCAGACTGAACCACACCAAGCACCAGATGCACCCATGGTCATAGCTGCAGCCATTTGTTTTCCAGTTACAATTCCTCCTGCAGCCAGGATAGGGGTATCGCCATAAGGTTGAATTGCTTCATATACCTCAGGGATCAAAACCATCGTAGAAACGCTTCCACAATGTCCTCCTGCTTCGGTTCCTGATACAACTAAAATATCTACACCTGCTTTAACTTGATTAATGGCATGTTGAGCTGTACCCAATAAAGCAGCGACTTTCACATCATTCGCTTTACCCATCTCTAACATCCAATCGGGCGGCACACCTAGAGCATTCGCAATAAGTTTAATGGGATGGCTGAAAGCAACATCCAGCAGAGCTCTTGCTCCGTCAGATTTTGTATTTGCGGCAAAACTAGAGCCAGCTGTATCTATAGTTCTTAATTCAGAAGCTTCAATATCATGGTTTTCAAGCACATCAGCTCTGAAGTCTGCATATTCTTGTGGAATCATACCTTTAAGCTTTTCTGCATCAAACTTTTCACTTTGATCAACCATCTTATTTGGAATAAGAACATCGACACCATAAGGTTTTCCATCTATATGATCATCGATCCATTTTAGTTCTTGTTCAAGTTGTTCTGGCGACATACCTACTGCGCCTAAGACTCCACACCCACCAGCTTTCGAAACAGCTACGACAACGTCTCTGCAATGTGTAAAAGCTACAAGTGGAAATTCTATCTCTAGAAGTTCACATATTTTTGAGTTCATAATCTTTCCTTATTTTATGTTTATTTTAATAAATTGATTGTAAGTAATTAGCTAAAATAATTTGAGCCACAACGACTATTCCTATCACTACAGCAAAATACGTCATGTATCTGTATATCTTTTTATCCTCTTCCATTTTTTTCCTCCCTTTAAAAAGGTTATTATTCTCATAAAAAAGATGAAAGGTCAAAGAAAATTATCAGATCAGGCTTGGAGATGGGCGTTTTATGATTGGGCAAATTCAGCTTTTGCTACAACGGTCATGGCGGGATTCTTTCCTATTTTTTTTAAATCATATTGGGCTAATGATTTGTCAAATGCTGAAAGTACGTTTGTGATAGGTTCTGCTAATTCTTTAGTGGGATTATTAATTGCTGTCAGTGCACCAGTGCTAGGTGCATTTGCAGATGCAGGAAATTCAAAGAAAAAATTGCTTCTTACCTTTGCGATATTAGGTATCTTTTCAACAGGATATTTATTTTTCATACCTGAGAGTTCTTGGAAATTTGCAATTACCTTTTATGCTATTGGTGTAATTGGTTTCTCTGGTGGAAATATCTTTTATGACGCTTTACTGGTTTCTGTAGCCAAAGACCATGAAAGAAATAAAGTGTCTTCTCTAGGTTTCTCACTAGGATATCTTGGTGGCGGTTTATTATTTCTAATAAACGTATTGATGTTTTCTTTTCCAGGATTTTTTGGACTTCAATCAGAAATTGAGGCCATATTGTGGTCTTTCCTTAGTGTCGCTATCTGGTGGAGTATTTTTACAATTCCTTTAATGACAGGGGTCAAAGAACCCAGTATTTCAATGAATAATAAGAGCTTCTTCAAGACCGTTAAAGATGCTTTTAAAAGTTTATACGAAACAAGTAAATCTTTTAAAAACTACAAAAGTGCTGGTGTTTTTTTACTTGCATACTTTCTCTATATGGATGGGGTAGACACCATTATCAGGATGGCAACCTCATATGGATCAGATATCGGTTTATCGGCACAGTCGATGATTGGCGCATTACTATTGACACAATTCATAGGTTTTCCAGCAACGCTTATATTTGGGAGATATGCTGATAAATTTGGCCACAAAGAAACATTGTCTTTTGCTATTATTATTTATATCGGAGTTGTAATCTTCAGCGCACAAATGGATAGTGCGATGGAATTTTTTATCATGGCTTCAGTGATAGGACTTGTTCAAGGTGGTGTTCAGGCAATAAGTAGATCTTACTTCAGTAGCTTAATACCAGAAAATAAAGCAGCGGAGTTCTTTGGTTTTTATAATTTTATTGGAAAATCTTCAGTATTTATTGGCCCTTTTATGGTCTCTGGAATAGCACTATTGACTGATAGTCCAAGCTTAGGAATATTAAGCCTCTTATTGTTATTTATACCTGGATTAATTATTTTAAGGAAAGTCCCTTAATCAAAATAATCCTCTTTTCATTAATGCTCTCTTCAGAACTGTTGGCTTGTCAGTCATGAGTCCATCAACCCCTGCGTCGATCAATTTATACATCTGATCTTCATCATCAATTGTCCATACATGAACTAATTTATTTTCTTTTTGTACCATCTTAATAAAGTTCTTCGTAATAACAGGAACACCCCATTGTGAAACAGGAACTTGTGCGCAGTGACCTTCTGTGGATTTTAAAGGAAAACCTATTGACCGACACATCATCTTAAATATTTCCATCTGCCCAGAAGAGGTGCAGGCTTTTGGGCCTGCCAATTTTCTTATTCTTTCTAATCTAGATGAAGAAAAAGAGGCAAGGCAAACCTTTCTTAGACATTCCATATTTTTAATAATCTGGATAGTTTCACTTAATGCATCTTCTGTCTTGATATCAATGTTAAAACGCAATTCAGGAAAGCTTTCAAGCGCTTCACTCAGAAGCGGTATATTTCCTCCTTCAAGTAATTCAATAGATCTTATCTGCGCTAGAGTTAAATCTCCTATCTTTGAATTTATTCCGGCCATTCTCTTCAGATTATGGTCATGAAAAATAACTACATGACCATCTTTAGTGGCTTGAACGTCTGTTTCAATGTACACGAATCCTAATTCAGAAGAATACTTAAAAGCTTCTAAGGTATTTTCAGTTTCTACTTCATCTCCACCTCGGTGAACAAATCCGTAAAACCTATAATCTTGAAAGAAAGGATGCATGAATCTATTTTTTTTTTATTTGGACTATACTATAAGCAAGGAAGTAATTTATGGAGAAACTTTTTTTAGTAATAGTAATCGTTCTTGGCCTTTTTGCTATGCCATACCTGTATAAATTATCTGGTTTAAAGAAAATTACCAAACAAGATATCCCTGATAAAGGTGATTGGGTTGAACTTACTAGGGGCAACATATACTTTAGATGGTTTAATCCTGAAATTGCACTAGGCACTAAAGGCACTATTGTACTTGTTCATGGTTTTTCTACGCCGAGCTTTGTTTGGGGCGGTCTAGTAAATCACTTCAATGATTCAGGTTATAAAGTCTTAGCCTATGACCATTTCGGAAGAGGCTTCTCAGAGAGACCAAGCGGGCCATATAATAAAGATCTATATGTAGAAACACTTCGCGAATTGATCCTTAGTCAAAATATCAGTGAATCTGTCCATCTTGTGGGTTATTCCATGGGAGGGCCTATAGTTGGACACTACGCAGATACATATCCAGAAAATACTAAAAGTGTATCTTTAATTGCCCCTGCGGGGTTTAGTAAGTCTGTACCCCAAATGAATTCTTGGAGCACTATGCCAATAATAGGAGATTGGTTTTGGAGAGTCTTTAGTGATCGTCTTTATGGCATAGGCAATATGTCAGAAACTCAATTTAGCGAAGACCCCTTGTCCATAAATGAGGATAAATTTTTGCCATTATTTCAAGAGCAGCTTAAATTTAGAGGATTTAATGAATCTCTCCTCTCTACTGTTAGAAACTTTAATCTCTTTGATGTGAGGAGTATGTATGAAAGTTTAAGCCAAAAGAAAATCTCAATTCTCACCTTATGGGGAAAAAAAGACGGCGTCGTTCCTTTCTCCGGTTCTGAAGAATTTGAAAGAATATTTTCTGAAGGGAAGTTAGTACCTTTAGAAGAAGGAACTCATGATATTACTTACCGACAACCAACTATAGTCAGTGAAGAGATAATAAGTTTTATTAATTCTATCTAAGGTTTGATGGATTTCAGTGATATCAGCTCCTATTCTGACAGTCAGGTAGAGTTGAAGATAAAGGAGTTAAGGGCAAATAAGTATTTCCTAGAATTCTTGTCGGGCCTATTTTATCCAAAACTCAATAAATATTTTCATCCGGGCGTCAATCAATACGTTAAAAGAAAATTTCATCAACATTTTCATGACTGTAATTCTATTGAAGAATTTCAGAACTGTTTAGCCCCTTTAGTCAAAAAGATGATACAGAATACGACTGATGGTTTCTCTTATAGCGGTTTGGAGAACTTGAGTGATAAACCTACTCTATTTATAGGTAATCATAGAGATATCTCACTTGATGCAGCTTTTCTAAATTATCTCTTGTACCTGCAGAAGATGAAAACTGTAAGAATCGCCATAGGAGATAACCTTCTTGATGGAGGCTTCGCTGAGGTACTAATGAGACTAAATAAAAGTTTCATAGTGCATAGAGAGATACAAGGAGCTAAGGAAACTTTAAGAAAACTATCAAAATTGTCTGCATATATTAATTACTCTCTAACGGAAGATAATGAGAGTGTTTGGATTGCTCAGAAACAGGGTAGGGCCAATGATGGGAATGATTTCACAGACGAAGCTGTTTTAAAGATGCTTTATCTAGACAAAAGAAAAATTGCACCTTTAGATCAATGGGTCAAAGACACTAACCTCACGCCAATTGTCATTTCCTATGAATACGACCCTCTGGATATTATTAAGGCACAACGCCGGGTTCATAAAGAGCATATGAACTTAACTACAAAAAATAAAAATGATCTTAATGAAATGACATCTGGAGTATTCGGATACAAAGGAAAAGTGCATTTGCACATTTGTAAACCAGTTTCTTTTAGCGGAGACAATATAAAGCATTTAGCTGAAATTATTGATAAAGAAATAATCAGCAATTATCGGATTTGGCCTTCCTCTCAAATCTCTTTGTTGTCACTAGCTAAATCCAATCCTGATCTTACTTATCACGACAATAATGTTAAGCAAAGTAAAGAATATATCTATATGCAAGAAAGATTTATGGATCTTGATCCTGAAGTAAAGAATAGAGTATTGATGACTTACGCTCAACCATTGATTAATAAAGAAAAGGCCAGACTTACGCCTGGCCCTTAATGCACCTTAAATGGGGAGTTTAAGATGCAGTACTTAACGGGGAGTTAAGAACTACATGGAAAAAGTAATGACGAAAGTATCTTCGTCAGCTAATCCGCTAGAGGTTTCTGCACTGAAGTCACTCCATGAGAGAGATACTCCCAGACCTGCTACCGAAACGGGGAGGTCATAACTAATGATTGTGTATTCACCGTATTCATCGTAATCACCATATGTTACTCCGAGACCGGTTTCGCCTAGTGCAACTGAAAATTCAGTATTATCAGGAGCAGAATCTTGACCTGATGAATATGTAAGACCGAAGTAGCTATATCCCAAGCCTAAGTATATTTCTTCAAAATCTAAAGAATCTTCACCAGGATAAGTAAAGGCAAGGTAGCCTATATCGTAACTGAGTCCGTTTTCTAATTCATTGGCATAACCAGCGTACCAGTCCAGCTCTAGTGCAGCTCCGTCTCCAAATTCTACGTTAGATGCCCAAGTACCAAAATAGAGACCACTTTCTCCTGCTATATCGAATCCACCTGAAATGGCAGGTTCTTCAGATGTTTGGGTCATGCCCCTCCAAACGTAGTCATTAGCTATAGCAACGTTGCTTTCAAATTCAGCCGATTGAATAGCCATCGAACTTGAGAAAACTACCATTGCCATAAATTTATAAATATTTTTCATGATCTTTCCTTATAGTTATTTGTTAATACAACTATATCTATGCAATCTCTATGCCACATAAAAATTACTTAATTATTGAATAATTGCACTAATGTTGTGCGAAGAGAATTTTTTTAGTCCTAAGAAGGTTACTATTCCTGAATTTTTCTAATTAATCGTGTAATATCATGCAACTTTAAATAAGACTTATACGGAGAAAAAATGGATATAACAAATAAAGTAGCATTAGTGACAGGAGGGGCGTCTGGCTTAGGATTAGCTACTGCTGAATTATTCATTGAATCAGGTGCAAAAGTTATGTTGCTTGATTTAAATGAAGATAATGCAAAAGCGGCTGCAGAGAAACTAGGTTCTAATTCAAGCTATGTAATTGCAAATGTAACAGACGAAAACTCGGTCCAAGAAGCCGTAGACAAAACTATTGAAGACTTAGGTAGCTTAGATATCGCCGTAAATTGTGCTGGTATTGGAAGCGCAAGCAAAACCGTTGGAAGAGATGGTGCTCATCCACTAGATTACTTCAAGTTAGTTGTAGATATAAACCTTATTGGAACTTTTAACGTACTTAGATTAGCAGCAGTGGCTATGGGTAATAATGAACCTAACGCCGATGGCGAGTGCGGTGTAATAATTAATACTGCATCCGTTGCTGCATTTGATGGTCAAATGGGACAAGCAGCTTACAGCGCTAGCAAGGGCGGAGTAGTGGGTATGACTTTACCTATTGCAAGAGATCTGGCCAGAATGGGAATTAGAATAAATACTATTGCGCCGGGTATCTTTAATACTCCTCTTATGAATGGAGCCCCAGACACAGTTAAAAATCCTTTAATAGAAATGGTTCAATTTCCTAAGAGACTAGGGCATCCAGAAGATTTTGCTTCTTTAACAAAGCATATTGTTGAAAATTCTTATTTGAATGGTGAAACCATAAGATTGGATGGCGGCATAAGAATGCAACCAAAATAGATGGAAATTCTTGCTGATTATTTAGTTTTCTTATTAAAGGTATTCACAATAGCTGTGGCTATCACTGTGCCTCTACTTTTAATTATTGGATCTTCTAAAGGTAAAGCCCAGGCTAAAGGAAAACTTGCCATTACCAATTTATCCGAGAAATTTGAGGATATGGGTAATGCTGTCAGAAGTTCCAATATGAATCCCAAAGAACTTAAAAAATTCTATAAGGATATAAATAAAAGTAAAAAAAAGAAGACTGATGAAAAAGAACCATCCATTTTTGTTCTTAATTTCAATGGAGATATTCAGGCCTCAGAAGTTGAAAAGTTAAAATATGAGATAAATGCAATACTTCTTTCTGAAAGTGAGTGCAAAGAAGTAGTTGTAAAAGTAGAGAGTGGAGGCGGTTCTGCCTATGCTTATGGCCTTTGTGCAGCTGAGCTGAAGAGATTGGTTGATAACGACATAAGTTTAACTGTCTGCATTGATAAAGTTGCAGCAAGCGGAGGTTATTTGATGTCTTGTGTGGCTACAAAAATCATCGCAGCTCCGTGGGCAATTGTTGGTTCGATCGGTGTCATAGCTCAGCTGCCTAATTTTCATAGATTACTTAAGAAGAACTTAATAGATTTTGAGATGCATACTGCTGGAGAATTTAAAAGAACTCTGACTACTCTTGGAGAAAATACTGAGGATGGGAGAGAGAAATTCAAAGCTGATTTAGAAGATTTACATGTCATTTTTAAAGACTTTGTTAAAGAACAAAGACCAGAAGTAGATACAGCTATTGTAGCTACTGGTGAAGTTTGGCAAGGTGAAGAAGCAGTCAGAGTAGGGCTGGTTGACTCTCTCGAGACTTCAGATAATTATTTAGTTAATCTTTCAAAAGATGCAACGCTTTTTGAAATAGAATATATAGAGAAGAAAAATCTTTCTGAAAGATTTGCTTTCTCAATGCAGTTAATCTTAGAGAAATCTGTCGTAAAATTTTACGATTTAATTAATAGAGACCGTTATACATCATGAAAACATTTAAAGCGTTAGAGTCGGTTAAAACTGAAGAAGGAAATAAGACTTCCATCATAGAAAAATCAATTAGTGACTTACCTGAAGGTGATCTGCTTATAAAAGTGAATTATTCATCATTAAATTATAAGGATGCACTTTCTGCTTCTGGATCACCAGGTGTTACCAGAAATTATCCACATACTCCCGGAATAGATGCTGTCGGTATGATTGAAGAATCTAATAATCCTTCATTTAAGGAAGGTGATAGTGTGATTGTTACTGGATACGACTTAGGTATGAATACGGCAGGTGGTTTTGGACAATATATTAGAGTTCCATCTTCATGGGCTATTCCACTTCCTGCAGGTTTGGGAGAAAAAGACTCTATGTGTCTTGGTACGGCCGGTTTAACAGCTGGTTTATCTGTCTTTGCACTTGATAAGCATAATTCTCAACAAGGCTTTGATGGAACTAGTTCAATTGTTTCAGGTTCAACCGGTGGTGTAGGTTCAATTGCCTTAATGCTGCTCTCTAAACTAGGATCTAACGTAACCGCTATTACAGGAAAGGATTCGCAAGAGGAATTGCTGAAAAATTTAGGAGCATCTGAAGTTGTGTCAAGAGAAGGGCTTTCAGAAATGACTAGAACTCCGGTGGGGAAAAGTATTTGGGATTTTGGAGTCGATGTAGTTAGTGGAAATATCTTAACATTAATGCTGGCGTCTCTTAAACCTGGCGGTGCTGTGGCTTGCAGCGGCATGGTTGGTGGCCCTTCATTTGAGAGTTCAATCTTTCCATTTATTTTAAGAGGTAATGCACTACTTGGAATAGATTCTGTAGAAATTTCTTTAGAGCAAAAGACTCAAATCTGGACTAATTTTGCTAGTGATTGGAGTCTTGATTTATCCCATACTGTAAGAGAAGTAAACCTTGAAGGTCTAGATAATGAGATCTCGACTATTTTAGAAGGTGGCCAAGTGGGAAGAGTCTTAGTCAATTTAAATTAAAAGGAGACATCTATGGCAACTCACCATACTGAAGAAGAAAAAGAAGTAATGCGAGAAGAAGATAGTAAGTTAGATGCTATAGCTGCTGTGGTTATCATACTCAGCTTGGGCGCTATTGCTGTATTTTGGGTTTCAAATCAATAATTAATCAATAAATAAGTAAAGAAGGAAGAAATATGGACGTTGTAAATTTTTTGAAAGATAAAACAAGAATACCTGTAATTGGAGCACCTCTATTTACTGTTTCTTATCCAGAGCTTGTTTTAGCTCAATGTAAGGCTGGAGTCGTTGGCTCTTTTCCTGCATTAAATGCTAGACCTGAAGAAAAGCTTGGTGAATGGATATCAATGATGAAACAGGAATTGTTGGAATATAAAGAACAAAATCCTGATGCTGTTGTTGCCCCGTTTGCTGTTAATCAAATATGTCATCACTCAAACAATAGACTGGAACATGATATGAATGTTTGTGTTGAGCATGAAGTGCCAATCATCATCACAAGTCTCAGAGCACCTAAGTTTGTTGTTGATGCCGTGCATAGTTATGGTGGTGCAGTCATGCATGACGTGATTAATATTCGACATGCTAAAAAAGCTGTTGATGAAGGAGCTGATGGTCTTATATTAGTTTGTGCAGGGGCAGGTGGTCATGCAGGAACCTTAAGCCCATTTGCTTTAGTTAGAGAAGTAAGGGAATTTTTTGATGGCCCAGTTGCTCTATCCGGAAGTATTTCACATGGAGCTTCGGTGTTATCAGCTCAAGCAATGGGTGCTGATTTTGCTTATGTAGGCACAAGATTTATTGCTACTCAAGAAGCAAATGCATCAGATGGATATAAAGATATGATTGTTGATAGTAGTGCTAATGACATTATGTATTCTTCAACCTTTACTGGAGTTAATGGCAATTACCTAAGACCGAGTGTTGTCAACGCTGGATTGGATCCAGAAGACTTACCTTATGCTGACAAAAATGATATGAATTTTGGTAGTTCTGGAAAAGATATGGATAAATCTAAAGCAACTGGCAACAATGAGAGCAAGGCTTGGAAAGATATTTGGGGAGCAGGGCAAGGAATAGGTAATCTACATGATGTTCCGACAGTCAAAGAGGCAGTTGACTCTATGGTTGAAGAATATCAGGATGCCTTGAGTGCAATGAACTCAAGCGCCAGAGCTTAATCACCTGTAAACTTAGGAACTCTCTTTTCAAAGAAAGCTGTAACGGCCTCTTTTCTGTCCTTAGTTTCGTGAGTCAACAATGTTTGGTCGTAATCCATATGCATTATTGATTCATCATTCTTATATACAAGATTGTTAACGCTTCTCTTTATCATTTGTGCTGCGATAGGAGACTTCGCAGCATACAAATGAGCCATCCCAAGTGCTTTTTCCATCAATTCATCAGGCTTGCAGACTTCATCATAAAATCCCCATGATAATAAAGTTTCTGCATTCTCGTTTTCACCACCAATAACCATCTTTTTTGCTTTTGCAGGACCAATTAATCTTACTGCTAAAGGTAATCCAAGCCAGTTTAAATTAATGCCTAAATTTATCTCCGGATAACCAAGCATTGCTTTGGAGCTTGCTACGCGAAAGTCACAAGCAGAAGCTATGCAAGCAGCACCTCCAAGACAATAACCATTGACGGCGGCTATAGTTATTTGATCAATATCTAAGATTGATTTAATAGCTGGCTTACCGAAATTATTTCTCCAAGACTCAAGTTTAGATGACAGTTGAGCTTTCTCTTTTAGATCTGCTCCAGCTGAGAAGTGATCTCCCTCACCTGTAAAAATAATCACTCTTGTCTCTAAGTCTTTTCTAAAATACTCTTGAAGAGAGCAGAATTCTTTCAAAACATCCTTACTAAGAGCATTCATAGCATTAGGTCTATTTATGCTGACGATAGCTACAGAGTCTTGCTTCTTAATGTTCAGAAATTCCATATCAGTCTTCCGCTAGAAATTTTTCAGCATCTAATGCTGCCATGCAGCCTGACCCCGCTGAAGTGATAGCTTGCCTATAAATATGATCAGATACATCTCCAGCAGCAAATACTCCCGGAATACTAGTTCTTGTACTATTACCATCTGTACCTGAAATTATCTTGAGATAACCATTAGCCATATCTAACTGATCGACGAATAGATCGGTATTTGGTTTATGTCCAATTGCTACAAAAAGGCCAGAAAGAGTTACATCATTTTCTGAAGAGTCTTTTGTGCTTTTAATTTTTATACCATTTACTACATTATCATCACCCATTACTTCGATGAGTTCATGGTCCCAAATGATCTTTACATTTCCTTCTCTTTCTTTTTTAAATAATCTTTCTTGTAGAATTTTTTCTGCTCTTAGTGAGTCTCTTCGATGAATTAAGGTAACTGAAGAGCAAAGATTAGATAGATATAAGGCCTCTTCAACAGCTGTATTTCCCCCACCAATAACAGCAACATCTTTATCTTTGTAAAAGAATCCATCACAAGTAGCGCATGCACTTACTCCTTTACCCATATATTTTTGCTCACTATCAAGGCCCAAATATTGAGCAGAGGCTCCAGTTGCAATAATCAATGCATCAGATTCATAAGCATTTACATTACCAATTAGATTAAACATTTTAGAGCTTAGATCTGCTGATTCTATGTGATCAAAAATGACTTCTACATCTAGAGATTCAACATGTTTAAGCATTCTGTCCATTAAATCAGGTCCTTGCAGACCATCACTATCTCCAGGCCAATTTTCTACATCTGTTGTAGTTGTAAGCTGTCCTCCTTGTTCCATTCCTGTTATTAAACAAGGATCTAGTCCAGCCCTAGCGGCATAAACTGCTGCCGTATATCCGGCGGGACCTGATCCTAATATTACGAGTTTTCTTTTTATACTTTCCATAGCGTTAATTATATAGTTATCGTTAAAAATTAGTTATTCTGATTAGAAGATCTTCTTATTTAACTATACAATACTTTAAAATAAGATTTGTTAGTGGTTAAAAAGTCTCAAGCAACAAAAAAATCATCGAACCAAGCTGTATCGGTGTCCCGTATACGGCTAAATAAACTGATACTTGATTCCTGGCTAATTGTTCAGGGGTTCTTGGGTATCTTCATACTTCTTGCACTTGCTACTTTTTCGCCTAGAGATTCAGGCTGGAATACTAAAGTTTTCAGCGGGGATGCACTAGATAATCAAATTTCAAATGCAGTCGGTAGTTGGGGCGCTTACTTGAGTGACTTCCTATTAACCCTCTTCGGATATATGTCTTATATTTTAGTTTATTGGCTTTTGTGGCCACTAGTAAGGCATTTCTTTCTTTCAAGGCACAAGGTTCCATTTTCTGATATCTATACAGGACTTTTAGGACTTAAAATATTTGGTTGGGCTTTAGTTATTGTCTCTGGTTCTACCTTGTTCGCTTTGATAATGGAACCAGGTGTAAGTTTTCTTCCTCAAGAGGGAGGAGGCTTAATTGGATCAAGAATTTCTTCTATATTTATTATTCCACTGAGTTTTATAGGTAGTTTACTTTTGTTCACTGCATCCCTTTTATTAGGTTTGACTCTCTCCTTAGAGGTGTCTTGGGTTGCTTTGATAAATAAATTACAAGAATTATTACTTTCTTCGGGATCGTCTCTTGGCGATAGGTTGTCTAATTTCTTATCTCTTTTAAAGGAGAGGCAGCAATTAAGAAAGGAAAAGATTGAAAGACAAGAGAAAGTAATTGTAAGTGCTAAAGCAAAAGAGATTGCCAAACCTGTTGAAGTGATTAAGCCTAAACCTGCCATTGAAACTAGTAAAAGAGTAGAAGAAGAGAAACAAACAGAGCTCTTCGAATATAAAGAATCTTCTGCTCCTCCTAAGCTTTCATTATTGGACGAAAATAAACATCAGGAATCAGATGAAACATCTGAAGACTCCCTGAGAAGACTCGGAGAATTGGTTGTATCCAAGTTAGCTGAATATAATATTAATGAGGTAGAAGTAGAGTCGATTCAACCAGGTCCAGTTGTTATTAGACTAGAGCTAAAACTTCCAAGTGGATTAAAGGTTAATCAGATATCTAATATTAGCAAAGATTTGGCTCGCTCTTTGTCTAAAACTAGCGTAAGGATTGTCGAGGTTATTGAAGGCAAAGATACCATAGGTATAGAGGTCCCAAGAGAAGACAGGCAACCTGTTCTTTTGAGCGAAGTGCTTTCAAGTAAAACTTATGATGATGCAAAAAGCCCTATCACCGTTGCCTTAGGAAAAGATATAAGTGGCTCAGCTGTAGTAGCTGATCTTGCTGGAATGCCTCACTTGTTGGTGGCTGGAACTACAGGATCGGGTAAATCTGTAGCTATTAACGCCATGCTTATCAGTATCTTGTATAAAGCGAGTCCAGAACAAGTCAGACTTATTTTAATAGATCCAAAAATGCTTGAACTTTCTGTCTATGAGGATATTCCTCATTTATTAGCTCCAGTCATAACAGATATGAAAGAGGCTTCAAGTGGTCTCAGGTGGTGCGTGAATGAAATGGAAAGACGTTATAAGCTAATGGCACATTTAGGCGTAAGGAATTTAAATGGATTCAATAAAAAAGTAAGCGATGCTGCTGCTTCTGGTGAGCCCCTTAAAGATCCAACATGGAAAATTAATGAAGCCGAAGAAGGAGAAGAGGCTCCAGATTTAGAAGAATTACCTTTGATTGTTCTTGCGGTCGATGAGCTGGCCGATCTGATGATGGTGGTTGGAAAAACCGCTGAACAGTTAATTGCAAGAATTGCACAAAAAGCGAGGGCAGCTGGAATCCATATGCTTTTAGCTACCCAAAGACCTTCAGTCGATGTAATTACTGGTTTAATCAAAGCAAATATATCTTCAAGAGTTGCATTCCAAGTAGCCTCAAAAATGGATTCAAGGGTTATATTGGATCAAGGGGGCGCTGAGCAGCTTCTAGGAAAAGGAGACATGTTGTATTTAGCACCAGGAACCTCTATTCCTCAAAGAGTTCATGGAGCCTTCGTCGGTGACGATGAAGTCCAGAGAGTGGCAGATGATTGGAGGCAAAGAGGTAAGGCAGATTATCTTGAAGAAGTAACAAAAGAAGAAGGCGCTGTTGCGGGTATGCCCGGTATTGCATCAGATGACGACGATGCCGAAAAAGACGAACTTTATGACGAAGCCGTAGCTTTTGTCGCCCAATCAAGAAGGGCTTCCATCTCAGCTGTTCAAAGAAGACTAAGAATAGGTTACAACAGAGCAGCAAGAATGATAGAGACAATGGAAGAAACAGGTGTTCTAAGTCCAATGGCCTCAAACGGAAATAGAGAAGTATTGATCCCTCCACCTCCTGAGGATTGATTTGAAGAAACTATTTCTCTTTTTACTTTTCTCTAGTTTCTATCTTTATTCTGAAGATAATATTGTCATCATCATTTCAATGGATGGCGTTCGATATGATTTCCCTGAGTTAACAAAAGATGGAGGCCTAGCTTTAATTAAGCAAAATGGCTTGAAGGCAGATTCTTTAATACCCGTTTTTCAATCTTCAACTTTTCCTGCTCACGTTTCTATGGCTACTGGAGTAACTCCTGATAAACATGGAATTCTTCATAACTCCTTTTATGATAAAAATAGAGGCTCATATAGCTATAGTCCAGATGCCAGTTGGATTGAATCTGAACCAATATGGGCTATATTGGAAAGAAATAATTTAAAAACAGCTACTTATTTTTGGGTTGGATCGGAAACAGACTGGAATGGGACTAAGATTTCTTATAGTAAAGCTCCATTTAATGGTCGCATTTCAGAAAAAAGTAAAATAAAAAAAATTTTAGAATGGCTAGATCTAGAAGATCGATTGCGACCAAGATTGATTATGTCTTGGTGGCACGGCACGGACTCAATTTCTCATAAAAACGGCGCTTTAGACTCTACAGTTATCAATCAACTAAAAAGACAAGATCAAGAATTACTTAATTTAATTAATGCAATCTCTTCTAGGGATCTGTGGAACAAGGTAACTCTTTTAGTTGTAAGCGATCATGGGATGTCGAATGTTTCAAACTTTATAAATTTAAAAGAGATATTAAAGATTAATGATATAAGTGCTCGTTTTTCTATAGGCCCTGCGGTAGGGCATATTTTCTTAGACAATCCTAAGGATATGGCCTTAGCCAAGACAGCCTTGCAAGCAAATTATGCTTTATCTGTATGGGATAAAAGTACGCTTCCGTCTCAATTTAATATGCTCCATGACAATAGAACAGGGGATATTATTGTGACTACTAAAGTGCCAAATATGCTGGTTTCTAGGACAAGCTCTAATCCACCCAAAGGAATGCATGGCTATGATCCCGCTACTAATATAGAAATGGAGGGGATATTCTTTGCCATGGGAGGTAATGTCTCAAAAGCTAAAATTAAAAAAGTACATCAACTAGACATTGCTCCAACAATATTAAATCTGCTCAATGTAAAAATACCCGAATATATGTCAGGGAAAGTTATAGACTTGAATTAATGCAAAAACTATCTATCCTTTTTTTCTTATCAACAATGTGTTGTCTTGCCTATAGCGTAGAAATAAATAAAGATAATTTATTTGAATTTCTGAATAGTAAACAATATATAACAGCTCAATTCATCCAAACTACAGAAATAGACTTTAAAAAAAGAACTGTTGGGGGTGAGATAAAAGCAAATAGATCTGGTCAATTTAAAATTGAATATAAAGAACCTATTAATGAAATAATATCTACAGATGGTGAGTATCTTTATAAATTAGATCTTGAACTCGACCAATTAGACATTCTCCCCAAAGATGATTATTTTACCAATACACCAATAAGTATTTTCATTTCAGAAATAGACGATCTAAAGGAGTTATATTTAGTGGATTATTGTGAGGTTAAGGCTAATCAGACCACTTGTCTAATCACTCCAAAAAGTGCAGAGAGTTTTATGGAAAAATTATTTATTAACTTTATTGAAAATAATCTGGTTTCTTTGAGGTACTTAGATTCCTTTAATCAGGATGTAAAATTAAAGCTTAACAATATATCTTGGTCTAGTTTTGAACAATCAGATCTAAAGATTTCTATTCCTGAAGGTATAGATGTTGTTTATCACTAAAAGTCTTTAAAATAACAGTATGCTCGATCCAAAAAAACTTAGAAAAGAAACCAGCGAAGTTGCCCTTAATCTCAGCAGACGAGGATTCAATTTTGATCAAAACACTTGGAATGACCTCGAATCAGAAAGGAAAGAGCTGCAAGGATCTAATGAAGTACAGCAATCAAAGCTAAATGACATTTCAAAAGAAATTGGACTTGCTGTTAAAGAAGGTAAAGATGCTACTCAATTAAAAGAACAAGCTTCTGAATTAACTGCTCTTATCAAAACACAATCCAAAACCCTTGATGATTTACTCGAGGATATTAATCAGTTTGTTTTATCTTTACCTAACCTGATAGATGAAGATGTTCCAGATGGAAAGAATGAAGATGAAAATTTAGAAATAATTAGTGTCGGCTCGCCTAGACAATTTAATTTTTCACCAAAGGATCATTTAGAAATTGGTGATAATAGAGGAATAGATATGGAGGCTGGCGTAAAAATAACCGGCTCTAGATTTAAAGTATTAAAGAATGAGATTGCTCAGTTGCAGAGAGCATTATTAAATTTCATGCTAGATACTCACATAAAGGATCATGGGTATGAAGAAGTTTATGTCCCTTATATTGTGAATAAAGATTCATTGATCGGTACTGGTCAACTTCCCAAATTCGAAGAAGATTTATTTAAAATAGATGGCGAAAGCAATTTCTATTTAACATCCACAGCTGAGGTCCCAGTTACAAATTTACTTAGAGATGAGATCTTAGAATCTGAAACATTACCGCTCAAGTACGTATGCCATACCCCATGCTTTAGAAGCGAGGCAGGCAGTTATGGAAAAGACACTAGAGGTATAATGAGATTACACCAGTTTGAAAAAGTTGAACTTGTTCAAGCAGTAGAATCTAGTGATTCTGAAGAGGCTTTAGAGGAATTAACTGGACATGCTGAGGCAATATTACAAAAATTGGAACTTCCCTACAGAAAAGTATCCTTGTGTTCAGGAGATATAGGTTTTAGTGCAGCTAAAACTTATGACCTAGAGGTTTGGGTTCCGTCCCAGGATGCCTATAGAGAAATTTCTTCTTGTTCTAATTTTAGAGATTTTCAAGCAAGAAGAATGAAAGCTCGTTGGAAAAATCCATCAAATAACAAAATAGAACTACTCAATACCATTAATGGTTCTGGCTTAGCTCTGAGTAGAACTGTTCTGGCAATTCTTGAAAATTATCAAGAATCTGATGGTTCTGTGACCATCCCTGACATTCTTAGGAATTATCTGGGCAAGGATAAGATCCTTAACTAAATTTCAAATTTATAAAAATTTAAATAAATTTTCTGTTTCTTTTTCCATTTAGGTTCAAAAGGTATAGAATGAAATTCAACTTTTTATTAATTAATTTTGGGGTTAACCAATGAAAACTATCTTCAAAAAAGTTTTTCTTTTTTCTTCCGTTCTTTGCTTGAGTTTACCTTTCTTCGCCGATGTCGACACGACCTCTGGAATGAGAGGAACTGTGAATGTTTCTGGAGCAACTGTAGTTGCCGAGCATACACCAACTGGCATAACCAAAACTACCACATCAGGCTCTTCTGGAAGCTTCAGGCTTACATTCCTGCCTTTAGGTGGTCCATATACAGTTAAAATAACTGCACCTGGTTATGATTCTGAGTCTATAGATGGGTTATACCTTAATTTGGGTGATCCACTTTCTTTTGGAGTCACATTAACAAGTTCATCAGCTGCTGATGAGATTGTGGTGACTGCCAAACCAGCTGAGGCATTTAAGATGGGAACTAGTACAGTTCTTACTCGTGATGATATGAACGCTATCCCGACGATTAATCGTTCTGTTGCTGATTTCGCTAAAATGGACCCTAGAGTATCTGTTAATGGTGGGGTAGGTCGTGATGCCGAAATTAGTGTCATGGGAGCTAATACAAAATTCAATGATTTCACTATAGATGGTGTCAGCTTTAATGATCCATTTGGACTAAATGATAATGGTTTTGGAACAATGAAGAATCCAGTAAGTATGGACTTTGTTGACCAGATTTCAGTTGATATTACTCCCTTCGATGTTTCAAGGGGTAACACAACTGGTGGATCGATAGCTGTAGTTACTAAATCTGGTACTAATGAATTTCATGGTTCTGCTTTCTATCAAAATAGAGACGAAGGAAATGTAGGAGATTATTTAGGTGAAGAATTTCCTGAATTTGAAGATGAAGTCATGGCATTCACTTTTGCAGGTCCAATCATCAAAGACAGACTTTTCTTTTTCGTAGGCTATGAAGAAAATACAACATCATTGCCAGGACTTTATGGAACAGTGGATAGTAATGCTCAAATCAAAGGTGAAACAGTAACCACTGCACTCGCTAATGAAATTAGACAATATACTATCGATAATTACGGTGGGTACGATGCTGGTTACATTAATCTTGTAACATTTGATGAAACTCACGAAGAGTGGACTGTTAAATTAGATGCAGTTATTAGTGATGACCATAGAGCAACTTTAAACCTATCACACTCTGAAGATTTAACTCCACAGAGATATAATTATGGTGAAACAGTATTCAGTAACAACTGGTACTACAAGCCACCAGAGATAGATCGAGCTTCATTTACTTTATACAGTGATTGGTCAGATAGATTATCTACTAAATTCAAGTACACATCTTATGAAATGGAAGAAGACGATGCCTCTTATGGAGATGATTTCTTTCCAGAAATGAATATTAGGATTGGTGGAGATAACGTATTTCTAGGTGGAGACAGATATAGAGGAGCAAACTTAATTAATGTTGAGAGTGAATTCCTTACTCTGAAAGCAGACTATGATAATGATGATCATTTATACACCATAGGTTATGAATCTGATAATTCTGATGTAGTTAACTTATTCATCGCTAGATATAACGGCGAAGTAAGATTTGATAGTTTTGAAGATTACAAGAATGGTATTTGGAGCAGATTAAGAATTCATGAACCATATGCTGGTCATGATGCCGTTGGAACGATGGCAGCAGATTTTGAAGTAGAAAAGACTTCTCTCTATATTCAAGATAAATGGTTTGTTAACAACGATTTAACCGTTATGTTTGGACTTAGATATGACGCTGTTGAAACTCCTATTGCACCAGCTACAAACGTAAACTTTGTTAAAGAATATGGATTCTCTAATGCTGAAACGTTTGATTTCGATCTTCTTCAACCAAGATTCTCCTTTAATATGGATGCAACAGACCTTTTCTCTAATAGGGAAAATGTTATTGCTGCTACCTTACGTGGTGGTAGAGGATTATTCATGGGAAGAATTCCAAGGGTTTGGTACGGAAACGCATACTCTAGAACAGGTGCAACAGGAGACTACAGAGGATGGTATTCTTATGATACGTCTGCAAGTAATTTCCCTGGTCCAATGCCTAAAGGAGATCCAACTGCATTTTGGTTAGGAGCTGGTTCAAAATACACAGTTCCATCAGGAGATAGTCCTTATGGAGTTGCTCAGAGTACAGATCCAAACTTTGAAGCACCATCTTCGTGGAGAACAAGCTTAGGGCTAGATATTTTGACTCAGGGTGGCTGGGATGTAACGCTTGAGTATAATCTTGACGAAGTAAGACAGGCTATTTTCTTTACTGATTTAGGTTTAGAGCAAGAAGGTACACTGGCTGATGGTAGAGGAATCTACGGTGGAAGAGGCGACTATAGGTTGACCAATACCGACGAGGGTACTACTGAAGCTTGGACTATATCTACTGCTAAACAGTTTGGTGATGTGAATTGGTTTGCTGGTTACACCAAAATGAGAGCTAATGATGTGTTTGAACTTACAAGTGCTCAAAGTGAAAGTTCTTATGGCAGATCTGTTAGAGCAGATGGTGAGAATATAAATGCCGCTAGGTCAAACTTTATGGTTGAGCACAAGTTTATCTCTAGCTTAGATTACACAACACAACTAATAGGTAACAACGATACTAGATTCTCTTTAGTTTACGTAAGAAAATCAGGAGAGCCCTACAGCGTTACATTTGATGGCTATGATGATGCTTTCGCCAATGATAGAAGCGATGGTGGATATGACGCTGCTTACATACCTACAAGCGCTTCAGATCCGAATGTTGTTTTTGCAAGTTCTGCTGTAGCAGATGCTGTAATGGCTCATGTAAATTCATCGGGTCTTTCTAGTTACAAAGGAACAATAGTTCCAAGAAACGCCTTCAATAGTCCTTGGAATTCTTCTTTGGATTTAAGAATTACTCAAGATATTGAAGTTATGGAAGGTCATAAAGTGATTGTATATTTAGATATCACCAATTTGCTTAACTTGATCGATGACGATAAAGGAATAATTACTGAATATAGTAATAGAAGCAGGCAAATAGAGCTTGATCGTGATAATCCTTATGATTCAGAAGGTAGATATAATATTGTTGGTGTA
>CALJGK010000036.1 GCA_938075195.1 uncultured SAR86 cluster bacterium | reverse complement strand
CCAATGCCATTTTCCCCACGAATTGAGTAAATAAGGTAGTTTTTCCCTTCTTCCGTATAGATAGCAGGGTCTCTTAACTGATTTACAGGTATATTTATGGCACTTTCCACTGATTTATATAAAGGTAAATAAGCACCTTCCCATTCTCTTTCAGGCCTTAATACCTCTATAGGAGATGTTGTTTTCCACAGAGAAGAAGGTAAAGTTAGGTCAATAGTAGTCAATAAGATTCTTTCAGGTCTATCACCTTTCCTGGAAAAAAAAATGAGAAGTTTATCACCCTCTACCAAGACGGCTGAATGTCTCGTATCGTCTTTCATAACTTGATTCACTATAGTGAAATCATCTATATCACCTGTATTTTTATAAATTACTCCTGGCATAGAAATTGCGTAATCTTTTTTTAGGTAACTAAATTTTCTAAAGTAGGGCCACCCTACAATTTTTTCTCTAGCTTTAAAGTTAATACCATCTTTAGAGGTAGCCACTCTCGTTTTTTGTAAACCGAACTCATCTAATCCATGATAATACATAATGATTTTTTCATTTGACTCATCGATGTGCACATCAGGGGAAGCTATATGAGGTAAGGTTAGATCATCTATTTTTTTTGGAATATGATTTATCAGTTCTGGATCCGCTTCTCTAGGCTTAAGACTATTCAAATCAAAGTCTTTTGGAATTTCAGGCACTTCATTTAAAAAATATGAATCTTTGAGCTCTAATGTTCCCCCAGAATAAATTCTCCATGGTCCAATTAATTTATCAGAATAAGCTAATTTGATTCTATCACCCTTATGATCGGCAAAATATAAGTAATATCTTCCTAAAGGTCTACTTAGCCATATTGGAGCCTTGATTAGGGAAGGGCCTTGGACATTACTCCCTATTTCTTGAGTTAAAAGAGCAGGAATTATAGGCTTATCAATCAAACGAGTTATCTTAATTTTCATATCAGCCTCTCCTTCAGCACAACTAAATAATAAATATAATATTTCTAATAGAAATAATTTTCTTATTTAGTTTTATTTTTATAACTACTCACTTAGTTTAGAAACCTCAGGTTATAATATGCCAAAACCACATGGCTAGAGAATATACTGCAAAGTCGATTGAAGTCCTATCTGGACTTGATCCGGTCAAAAAAAGGCCTGGAATGTACACTGAAACTTCTAGGCCTAATCATTTAGCCCTAGAAGTTATAGACAATAGCATTGATGAAGCTTTAGGTGGCTATGCTTCCAAAATCGATGTTTGCTTAAACAAAGATGGATCCTTAAGCGTAGAGGATGATGGAAGGGGCATGCCTGTGGATATCCACCCCGAAGAAGGAGTTCCGGCAGTAGAATTAATATTTACTCGATTACATGCTGGTGCAAAATTCTCTAATGAAGACTATAAATTCTCAGGTGGTCTTCATGGAGTTGGAGTTTCAGTCGTTAACGCTTTATCTCTTCATCTCGAAGCAGAAATAAGAAGAGATGGAAATAAGTATCATATACGGTTTGAGAATAGTGAAAAAAAGACAGAATTAAAACCAATAGACACAGTAGGTCAGAAAAATACGGGCACTAAGGTCTCATTCTTGCCAGATCCTCAATATTTTGACAATCCAAAGATATCAGTTTCTCAGCTAACCGCAGCTTTGAAAGCTAAAGCAGTGCTTTCTCCAGGGCTCAAAATATCTTTTAAAGATGAAAATACTGGAAACTCTGAAACTTGGTGCTTTCTAGAAGGTCTTGCTTCTTATCTTTCTTCTTCGAACATAGGTGGAGAGGTAGTCCCGGCAGATCCTTTTGAAGGAGAGTTCTTATCAGAAGAGGGAGGTCTTACTTGGGCCTTGCAATGGGTACAAGGTATAGCTGATCCTATATCAGAGAGTTACGTTAATTTAATACCCACTTCTCAAGGAGGGACGCATGTTAACGGCACAAGAACTGGTCTTACAGAAGCTCTTAAAGAATTTTGTGATTTTAGAAATCTAATACCAAGAGGAGTAAAGCTCACAGCTGATGATATTTGGTTAAATTGTAGCTCTATAATCTCTGCTAAGGTAAAAGATCCTCAGTTCACGGGACAAACTAAAGAAAGGCTTTCATCCAAAGAATTTACCAGCGTCTCATCGCAAATTATTAAAGATTCTTTTAGTTTATGGCTTAATCAACATACAGAAGAAGGCGAAACTATCGCAGAAATTTGTATTGCTAATGCTCAAGCTAGGCAGAAAAGTAATAAGAAAGTAGATAGGAAGAGGATCATATCAGGACCTGCCTTGCCAGGTAAGCTTACTGACTGCACTAGTAATGATCCTGAGCAAGGAGAACTATTCTTAGTAGAAGGAGAATCTGCAGGCGGTTCTGCAAAGAGAGCGAGAGATAGAACTTTTCAAGCGATCCTTCCTCTTAAAGGAAAGATTATGAATACCTGGGAAGTAGATGTCAGTGAGGTCTTGGCTTCTCAAGAAGTGAATAATATTGCTATCGCATTAGGTGTTGAACCAGGTAGTAATAACCTTGAAGGGTTGAGATATGGCAAGGTATGTATACTCGCCGATGCTGACTCGGATGGACTTCATATAGCTACGCTTTTGTGTGCTCTTTTTCTAAAACATTTTAGACCTTTAGTCGAAGACGGAAGAGTATATGTGTCAATGCCTCCTCTCTATAGAGTTGATCAAGGTAAAGATGTTCACTACGCGCTGGATGATGTGGAAAAAGACAAACTCGTTGACCAACTTCAGAAGAAAAATAAAAGAACTAAAATAGAAGTTCAACGTTTTAAAGGTTTAGGTGAGATGAATGCATCTCAACTCAGAGAAACCACTATGCTCCCTGGGGCTAGGAGGCTTGTTCAACTTACTATCCAAAATGGAGATAAATCTTCTCAAATGGTTGATATGCTCTTATCTAAAAAACGATCACAGGATCGCAAGGAATGGCTCGAAGATAAAGGAAATTTAGCAAATGTCTGAGAAACTTGAACAACAGTCACTAAGTCAGTTTAGTGAAAAGGCTTATCTTGATTACTCAATGTATGTCATTTTGGATAGAGCACTTCCCAACATAGGAGATGGACTGAAGCCTGTTCAGAGAAGAATAATTTATGCTATGTCTGAGCTGGGTTTAAGTTCAGCTGCAAAATACAAAAAAAGTGCTAGAACTGTTGGTGATGTAATAGGTAAATTCCATCCTCATGGAGATACCGCAGCTTATGAGGCCATGGTGCTTCTTTCCCAGTCTTTTTCTACAAGATATCCGTTGATAGATGGTCAAGGTAACTGGGGTTCAATTGATGATCCAAAGTCTTTCGCTGCAATGAGGTATACAGAATGTCGTTTATCTCCATATGCTAAGAGTCTTCTTGAGGAACTTGGTCAAGGTACTGTTGATTGGACAAGCAATTTTGATGGAACTCTATTAGAGCCTTCTGTTCTTCCAGCTAGACTACCTAACTTGTTATTGAATGGGGCCACTGGTATTGCTGTGGGTATGGCTACAGATATACCTCCGCACAACTTACATGAAATTGTAAATGCTTGTATAAAAATATTAGATGAACCAAAAGTCACAGTTGAAGAATTATATGACATTATTCCAGGGCCAGATTTTCCTACTAAAGCTGAAATAATTTCTTCAGAAGAAGACTTAAAAGAAATCTACAAATCAGGAAGAGGGTCTATAAGGATGAGAGCCACTTATGATCTAGAAAATGGAGAGATCGTTATAAATGCTTTACCTCATCAGACATCTAGTTCGAAGATCCTTGAGCAAATAGCTTCGCAGATGGATGGAAAAAAACTTCCTATGATCGTGGATTTAAGAGATGAAAGTGATGAAGAAAACCCAACTCGATTAGTTCTAGTTCCTAAATCTAATAGAGTCGATAAAGATGCCGTAATGAATCACTTATTTGCAACTACTGATCTTCAAAAAAACTATAGAGTTAACATGAATCTGATAGGCTTGAATGGAAAGCCTCAAACTCGAGATATAAAACTGGTTCTTAAGGAATGGTTAACATTTAGATTGCAGACTGTTACGAGAAGGCTCCAGTATAGGCTTGATTGGGTTCTGGATAGGTTACATATCCTGGAAGGACTTTTAGTCATCTATCTTAATATTGATGAGGTAATTAGCATCATTCGTAACGAGGATGAGCCTAAAAAAGTCTTACAGAAAAAATTTAAACTAAGTATTGTTCAGGTCGATGCCATTTTAGAAATAAGATTAAGACAGCTTGCGAAACTTGAAGAGATAAAAATTAAAGAAGAACAGGGTAATCTTGATTCAGAAAGAAAAGAATTAGAGAAATTATTAGGCTCTAAGACAAGACTTAAAACTTTAATTAAAAAAGAGCTCATAGCAGATTCAGAAATATATGGAGATGAAAGAAATAGCCCAATAGTTTCAAGAGAAGAGGCTACTGCCTTCGATGAAACAGAGCTTATATCTTCTGACCCAGTTACTGTTGTCCTTTCTAAAAGAGGTTGGGTAAGGGCAGCTAAAGGGCATGATATTGATCCTGAATCCCTAAACTACAGAGAGGGCGATGGTTACTTTGCTTCAGCACCATCTCGAAATAATCAAAATGCTGTTTTCTTTGATTCGAAAGGAAAAGCCTATACCTTGCCATGTCATTCTCTTCCTTCAGCAAGAGGACAAGGAGAGCCTTTAACTGGAAAACTCAATGCTGAGTCAGGAGAAACTTTTGCAGGTGTAATCTCTGGTCCTAATGAAACAAAGATTATCTTGGCCACTTCCTCTGGCTACGGCTTCATAGCTAATTTGGGCGATCTCCAGACAAAGAATAAATCTGGAAAAGCTGCTATCAGAGTTCAAGCTAATGCCGCTGTACTTCCACCAAGCATCATTACAGGTGAAGAGGACTTAATAACAGCTATTACTAACCAAGGAAGAATGCTCGTCTTTCCACATTCAGAGCTTCCTCAATTAGCAAGAGGAAAGGGTAATAAGATTATAGGCATCCCAAAAGCAAATTTTGATTCTGGAGAGGAGTTTCTTCAAGAAATTGGAGTTATGGGAGAAGGAAGAGAGCTAAAATTAATTAGTGGCAAAAGACATTTCACAATCAAATTTAAGGACCTAGAAAATTTCTTAGGCAATAGAGGCAGAAGAGGAAATTTTTTACCTAAAGGTTTTAGAAAAGTTGATGGAATAGAGATTATTTCGCCTCAAATTAGCCAAATGTAATTTAGATATAGATTTACTAAAGACTTAGACTATTTTAAAGGAGTAGAAGATGAAAGATAAATTCCCCTATCTAGGAAATGAAGTACTTATTACCGAAGAAATGTGCGATCTCAATGAGCATATGAATGTACTTTACTATGCTCAAATTTTTGAAGATGAGTTTCCCTTCTATGCTTCATTAGGTTTTTCATCGAATTACTTTGAGAAAGGTTTTTCTTTCTTTACCTTGGAAATGAACATTAGGTATTTAAAAGAAATGAGAAAGGGCGAGACAGCTTTTCCAGGTTTTAGATACTTCGCCGTCAAACCGAAGTTAATCCATTATGGGGGTGTCATCTTTAATAAGACTGGAGATGCATGTGCTATCTCAGAGAATGTCCTTATTCATGTAGATATGAACACTAGAAAATCATGCGAAATGAATGAGGAAACTATCGCACACCTTAATGGAATGTTAGAAGATCATGCTTTAACGGGTGACCTAGATTTTGATCTTAGGCTGAAGATCTAAATATTTAGTAACTCTTCTTGAATACTATCCTTTAATAAAGGAAGAATATCTGGACTGGATAAATTTTCTTCTAGTTGTTCAAGTTTAGAGGCCCCTAAAATTACTGTAGAAACATTTTTGTTCAGAAGACACCAAGCAATTGCAAGGTTCGACATACTAACATTGAGTTTTTCGGCTATTGGCACTAACGAAGTGACTCGTTTCATTCTGTCCTGTCCTCTATCTGATTCAACCATACTTTTCTTTAACCACTCGTACCCTTCAAGCGAGGCCCTGGATCCATCAGGTATTCCTTCAAGGTATTTCCCTGTAAGCGCACCTGAGGCTAAAGGAGACCAAATAGTCGTTCCAAGACCATATTTTTCATAAAGAGATCCATACTCATTCTCAAATCTTTCCCTGTCTAATAAGTTGTATTGAGGCTGCTCCATAGACGGAGGCGTAAGATGATTCGAGTAAGCAAATTCATAAGCTTCTGCTATTTCTTCTGCCGTCCATTCAGATGTACCCCAATATAAAACTTTTCCTTGCATGACCAGATTATGCATCGCCCAAACTGTTTCGCTTATTGGTGTTTCTGGATCTGCCCTGTGGCAAAAGTACATATCTAGATAATCAACCTGAAGTCTCTGCATAGCTTGGTGACAAGCTTCGGTGATATGCTTCCTACTTAAACCAATTTGAGTTGGTAAAGGATTTGCTTTTGCTCCAAAAAAAACTTTGGATGAAACACAGTAGGAATCTCTTGATCTATCAAGCGCCTTCAATGCCTTACCCATTACAACTTCAGACTCACCTCTTTCATAGCCTTCTGCATTATCAAAAAAATTGATGCCTGCATCTAGACATGTGCCAAACATTCTCTCAGCAAGACCAGTATCAACTTGTTTATTAAAAGTAACCCATGAACCAAATGATAATTCAGATACTTTTAGACCTGATTTTCCTAAATTTCTATATTTCATAATAATTCCCCTAAAAAACTGTTTTCAGTATTTCAATTCCTTCTTTGATCTCATCATCGGTTATGTTCAAGGCTGGAGCAAGCCTAAGACACTTAGGTCCGGCAGATACCATTATTAAACCTCTTTCATAAGATCTATTGATGATATCGCCAGAATCTGTATTTATTAAATCACAACCTATCCATAAGCCCTCTGACCTAATTCCAGAAAATACTTTTTTTTCTTTATTAAGATCTTCAAGTAATTTTGTGAAGAGTTTTTCTTTTCTGCGCACTTCTTCTAGAAAGCCTAGATCATTGATAATCTTTAATACTTCATTGGCTACAGCACAAGCCATAGGATTTCCTCCAAAAGTAGAACCATGTGTTCCTGGTTGCATACTTTCTCCTATTAATTTTGTTGTCAAGGTTGCCCCTATTGGCATCCCGCCTCCTAATCCTTTAGCAGAGGTTACGATGTCAGGTTCAACCTCATAATGCATGTAACCATAAAGACTTCCCATTCTGCCAACTCCGCTTTGAACTTCATCAATAATTAATAAAGATCCTTGTTCTAAAGTTAGAGTCCTTAATTTTTGCATAAACTCTTTTGTTGCAGCGTAAACACCAGCTTCACCTTGGACGGGTTCAATAATTACTGCAGCAGTTTTGTCTGTGATAAGTTTTTCCAATCCAGCTAAGTCATTAAACACTCCATGCTTAATTCCTGGCATTAAGGGTTCAAATCCTTTCTTATGTATTTCTGTGCCACCAAGGGAAATATTTAATAATGACCTGCCATGAAACGAACCCTCAAAGGAAACAATCTCATTTCTTGGATTGTTCTTCGAAGCATGATATTTTCGGGCTATCTTTATCGCAGCTTCATTGGCTTCAGAACCGGAATTGCTAAAGAAAACATTATCCGCAAAAGTTAGCTCAGTGAGCTGTTTTGCCAAGTTAATGGCCGGTTCATTTGTAAGATAATTACTCAAATGCCATATTTTTTGAGCTTGTTTTGTAAGTACCTCAATTAATCTAGGATGAGCATGTCCTAATGAATTAACTGCTATGCCACCTCCAAAATCTATGTATTCTTTGTTATCCTTATCCCATAACTTGGAGCCTTTTGCGGATTCAGGTACAAATGAAGCAGGGGCATAATTTGGCAGCATAACATTGTCATATATTTCCCTTAACTGATTATTTTTACTATTTTCTTTCATTTGAGAGGTCTATTAAGTAAGACAGTAGTATTATAGATACCCTTTTTATATGGTCAAAATCGAAACTAACTCTGAAGAGTGTACTCATAGTATATTACTTCGACCTAACCAATCTACTGATTGGAAGTCCAGTCTATTATTTATCTTCATTATAGCTTTTACATGCTTATCTATTGGTATTGGGTTTGCATTTGCAGGAGCAATAATGATTTTACCATTTGCAGGGCTTGAGGTTTTGTTTGTAGGCATCTGTGTTTATTTAGTTATGAAAAAAACATTTAAACAAGAAGTGATAACACTTACCAAAGAAAAGTTAAAGATAGAAAAAGGCGAGGGGAAGATTAATCAAGTTTGGGAATATTACAGAATGTGGTCTTTTGTTTCCGTTGAGCGACCAGAGCATCCATGGTATCCGGCACATATAGTTGTGACTTCAAAGGGTGAGAGAGTTCCAATAGGCGACTTCCTTACCGAAGATGAAAAAGATGATTTAGTAAATAATCTTGAAAGGATAATACAAGAATTAAAATAGCTATTTTCTTTGATTAAATCGTTTTCCCACCATAGCTGATGTGATGTTAATTTTTTGGATATCTATGGTTCCTCCTGCAATACCCCAGCCCCATACATCTCTATATCTTCTTTCCATGGTGTATTCTTTATTAAATCCGTATCCACCCATAAGTTGCATTGCAGATGCTACTACTTCTCTTGCTGTTTCATTAGAGAAGCACTTTCCAACACTTGACTCAAATATACTTGGAAAGCCTTCTTGGGCATTATGAGCAGCTCTCTGTATAAGTAGCCTTGAAGCTTCAACTTTCATAGCCATTTCCGCTAATTTCATTTGAACAGCTTGGAATTCTACAATTTGTTTACCAAATTGTTCTCTTTCCTGTACGTATTCAATTGCACTTTCTAGTGCACCAGAGGCTTGACCTAAGCACATGGTTGCATTTCCACATCTTTCTAAATCGAAAGCTTCCATTAATTTTTTGAAGCCTCCGTTTGCTTCAACGATTATATTTTCTATTGGCAACTCAACATTATCAAAGTAAATATCAGCTGAAGGAATACCATTCCAGCCCATCAAACTTTCTTGTTGACCGAAGCTTAATCCTTCTGTACCTTTTTCGACATAAACAGCACCTATACCATTCGCTCCAGGTTCGTCTGACATTCTGCAATAAACAACATAACCTTCAGAGTGACCTCCACCTGAACACCATCTTTTTGTTCCGTTAAGTATTATCTTATCGCCGTTAATTTCAGCTTTGGTTGTCAGATCAGTAAGTGCAGAGCCAGCATTAGGTTCAGACATAGACACAGCCACAACAATATTTCCTTTGCAGACTTCAGGAATTATCTTATTTTTTAATCCTTCTGAGGCAAAATGTTCTATGGCCTTTACTGGACCAACACAACTTTCAAATATAGGAAAGGCGACTGCAGATGATATCTTAGCAAATTCTTCCATGACTAAAAGGGCATCAAGATTCGATAAACCCAATCCCCCGTAGTTCTCTGAAACATTTATACCTAAAAACCCCATATCTGCATATTTTTTTAACCATTCTTTGGAGAGTGGTTCACTGGTTTGTTCTATGGAATGAGCAACTTCTGTCATCTCCTTTTGAGCAAAATTTCTTGCAGTTTGTTGCAGTTCTTGCTGTTGTTCTGAAAGTTTAAAGTCCATCTGTTTCTCCTAGATAATTCTATTTAGTTTTAATTCGTCTATTTCTTCTTGGTTGTAGCCAAGCTCGGTTAAAATTTCTTGGTTATGCTCTCCTAGCTCCGGTGATCTAAACTTAATTTTACCTGGATTTTCGGATAGTTCTACAGCCGGTCCAACAACCGAAAAAGACTTATCCATAGTTGGATATTCCATTTTTATAAACGATCCATTCTTCGTAATATGCTCCTCATTTAGCGTTTCACTTGCCTTTAGTACCTCCCCAACAGGTATCCTGAATTTTTCTAATTCTTTAATTGCTTCTTGAGAAGTTTTTTCTTCGCACCATTTTGACATTCTTTCACTTATAAGAAGACCATTTTCTCCTCTGCTCAAATCATCCTTAAATTTCTCATCATTCAACCATTCATCTTCTCCCATTAAATGAACCCATCGTTCAAAAAGAGGCTGACCAACAGTCTGAACAAGTATCCAACCATCTTTCGTTTTAAAGGTATCTGAAGGGCCAGAAGTCTGAGCTCTATTCATTGAGGCAGATCGATTTACATTCAATATTTCTTGTTCTATTAAAAGGCTATTAGTCGTAGTTAACGCAGTCTGCAATAAAGACGTCTGCACTCTTTGACCCTTACCTGTTTTTTGCCTCTCGATGAAGGCCAGTAGTGTTCCAAAAGCTGCCAAAGATGCACTACAAAAGTCTACATACGGTGCGTAGGCCTTAGTTGGTTGTTCAGAGCCCCCTGTCATATCCATTGCACCTGACATTGCTTGAGCTACTCCATCGAATCCTACTCTTTCTGAGTAAGGACCAGTTGTTCCAAAAGCCGTATTAGAAGTAAGGATAATACTTGGATTTATAGATTTAAGATTTTCATAATCTAGACTCATTGATTTTAAAGTTGGCTCTGGAAGATTTGCAATGACAATATCAGAACGCTCAACCAATCTCTTGACTATTTCTTTACCTTCTTCTTTTATTGGATTTAGGGTTAAGCCCAGTTTATTTCTATTCAGTTGTAGAAACATTGCTCCTTGGCCATCTTCAGTTACAGGAGTTACAAACCTATCTTCGCTTCCACTAACTCTCTCTATCCTAATCACCTCAGCTCCGTAGTCTGCTAACAGAGCTCCACAAAAAGGCCCTGCAATATATCTTCCAAAATCTAAAACCTTTACACCTTCTAAAATTCCACTCATAACAGTTACTTCCTTAATACTTAAATTTCTACATTTATTTCAAGCCACTAGGGATTATAATCAAGGTATGACAGATCAAGAAATACCTGAAGGCTTTAAAGAGCTTAAAATCCCTCAGCCTCATATTGAAAACATGGGTCCTGGATTTTACAAAAAAGACGACAATGAATTATTCATGATTTTCTTTGCTAAAGAGGAACATAGTAATTTTTATGATTCAGCACATGGAGGAGCCCTGATGGCATTAGCTGATTTTTGTATGACTTCATCAATGATGCAAGACAGGAATAGTCTTGTAACAACTGTTAGTTTCCATACTGAATTTTTAGCACCTGCCCCAATAGGCAGCATGCTATTGATACGTTGTAGGCCCAAAAAGATAGGAAAATCTCTGGGTTTCTCAGAAGGTGACATAACTGTAGGTGGCGAGACTATAATTACCTTTGGAGGAGTTGGAAAAATACTAAAAAAATGATGGAAAAAAAATACGAAATAATTGTTTATGGAGCTACTGGTTTCACTGGTCAGATTTGTTGTAAGTATTTAAGAGATAATTATGCTGATCTTGTTTGGGCTATAGGAGGAAGAAGTAAAGAGAAATTAGAGCAAATAAAATCAGACTTTAATCTTAATTGCGATGTAGTTGTTGCGGATGGCGGAGATATAGATTCATTAAGAGCTTTGACTGGTCAAACTAAAGTCGTTTTATCGACGGCAGGACCATTTGCAAGATACGGATCTTTATTGGTCCAAGCTTGTGTTGAAAATGAAACTCATTACACAGATATAACTGGTGAGAATCATTGGGTCAGAGGTTTGATAGAAAAACATCATGCAGAAGCAGCTTCAAAAGGAATTAGAATTATTCCCTCTTGTGGTTACGATTCTATACCATCAGATCTCGGAACATTTTTTACCATCTCTCAATTTGATAAGCCAGTCTCTAGAGTGGATGTATATCATCAAGCACAAGGAGGGGCATCAGGTGGAACTACTGAAACTATTTTTACTATGGACGGCCTAAGCAAGGAGATGAGAGATCCTTTTGTTTTAAATCCTGATGAAACAGTAACTGAAGGCCAGCGCGAAAAATCTAAGGATGGATTTGTCATCGAGCAGGTTGATGGAATTGAAGGTTGGAGCGGCATCGGCATGATGGCCGTAGCCAATACTAGAGTTGTGAGGAGGTCTGCTGCTTTAATGGAACAGAATCAAAAATCCTATGGAAGGAATTTTACTTTCGGCGAGCATGGCCTATTTTCTACTAAAGGAATGGCAAGGCTAGCATCTTATGGGTCAATACTTGCCTTTATAGTAATAGGTACTCCTTTAAAGCGACTAGTTAGACCTTTTCTTTTAAAACCAGGTGAGGGGCCAAGTCAAGAAACCCAAGACAATGGTTGGTTCAGGGCAACTTTCGTGGCTTATTCTGAAGATAATGAAAGAAAGATATGTTCCATGTATGGATCTGGAGATCCTGGATATAAATCTACAGGCAAGATGGTTTGTGAATCTGCTTTAGCTCTTGCTAGGTCCGATGACCTTCCTGGTGGAAGCGAATATGGCGGAGTGCTTACTTCCGCAGTTGGGTTGGGAGAAGTCCTAATTGACAGGCTTAAAAGAGCTGAAATGGAATTTAAAGTTCTTAGTTAAACTTTAAACGTTTTAAGTTTTTTCTTCACCAGTTTGTTCTTCAAAGAAGCTGTTTCTATTACACCATCTTTATAAGGAGGGTAAGCTTCACCTTGAATCAGAGGTCTTATATGATTCTTGCAAGCTTCAGTAACTCCAAAACCATCTTTAGAAATAAATTTTTGGGGAAGTTTTTTCTCTACATTAGCCACTCGCGATAGTTTCACTTTGTCTATTTTCCAACTATAAGGGTTAGAGCTAGTCCTTTTAATTACAGGCATTACTGCATTTTCTCCAGAAAGGGCAAATTTAACAGCAGCTTTTCCTACAGCATAAGCTTGATCAACATCAGTTTTTGAAGAAATATGTCTTGCAGCCCTTTGAAGATAATCAGAAACCGCCCAGTGATATTTAAGCCCTAAATTATCTTTGATCATTCCTGCGATAGTAGGAGCAACTCCACCAAGTTGCTTATGACCAAAAGAGTCTACTGTTCCGGCATCAGCAATAAATTCTCCATTTTTAAAACGAGCTCCTTCAGAAACTACAATTACACAGAAACCATGTTTTTTTATAGTATCTTTAACTCTCTTTAAAAATTTAGCTTTATAAAAAGGCACTTCTGGAAGCAATATAATATGAGGGGCAGAATTATTCTTGTCATGAGCTAATCCTGAAGAAGCGGCTATCCATCCTGCATGTCTTCCCATGACTTCCATGATGAAAACTTTAGTAGAACTTTCGGACATACTCTGAACATCTAAAGAGGCTTCTCTAACAGATGTAGCAACATATTTAGCAACAGACCCAAAACCTGGACAGTTATCAGTATAAGGCAGGTCATTATCCACTGTTTTAGGAATGCCTATACAATTAACTGGGAATCCTGCATCTATAGTGAATTGAGAAATCTTATTTGTAGTATCTTGCGAATCTCCACCACCATTGTAAAAAAAGTAACCTATATCATGCGCCCTAAACACCTCAATCAATCTTTCGTATTCTCTCTTATTGCTTGAGGGATCTTTCAACTTATGTCGACATGAACCAAAAATTCCTCCAGGTGTATGCTGAAGCTTTTTAATCTCAATAATATCTTCAATACTTGTATCTATGATGTCTTCTCTGAGAAGACCTCGAATACCATTCTTTCCAGCAAATAATTTATTGATACGTTTAGACTTTCGGGCCGCTTCAATCACTCCTCCTGCAGTTGCATTGATAACTGAGGTTACTCCTCCAGACTGAGCATATATAGCATTCTTGGCCTTCATAATCGCATAATACTTGAAAACAATTCTATCTTGTAATCATTCTTGATAGTTATAATGAATCATGGCAAAAGATAAAGTCCATATACTTGGTATTTGCGGTACTTTTATGGGAGGACTAGCTCTACTAGGTAAAGAAGAAGGTCTTGATATTAGTGGTTGTGATACTAATATTTATCCTCCAATGTCAGATCACCTTAGAGAAATGGATATTGAAATCATTGAAGGCTATGATGCAAACAAATTACCTGATGCAGATTGTTATGTGATTGGAAACTCTATCTCAAGAGGCAACCCTGCCTTAGAGTATCTACTTTCTAATCAATCAAATCTTATTTCTGGACCTGAATGGCTTTATAAGAACATTTTGAAGGATAAAAAAGTAATTGCAGTATCAGGTACTCACGGCAAAACAACTACAACAGCAATGCTTGCATATATTTTTGAAGATCAAGGAATAGATGTAGGTTATTTAATAGCGGGAAAGCCAAAAGATTTTCCTAAGTCAGCAAGAAAAGGTTCAAGCGAAATATTTGTAATCGAAGCAGACGAATACGACACAGCGTTCTTTGATAAGAGATCTAAATTCATTCATTACAAGCCTGATACTCTAATTATAAATAATCTTGAATATGATCATGCTGATATCTTTCCCGATATTTCGTATATTTTTAGAGAGTTTCATCACCTAATTAGAACTTTAAAAGAAGAGGCAAATATTATTTACCCATCTGACGATTTAAATATCACAACAGTCTTAGATTTAGGTTGCTGGAGTAACTTGATAAGTTACGACTTTAATGGAAAACACGAAAATTCATTAAATATTTATGACGATGCACAAAAACCTTTATTGGGGATTAGAAATCAGGAAATGAAGATAGATTGGCAAATGTTAGGAGAGCATAACGCAAGAAACGCCATGGTGGCTGTTCTTGCAGCTGATCATTATGGAGTTTCGTTAAAAGATTCTATAAGCTCTCTACAGAAATTTAAAGGCGTAGCTAAACGTCAGGATGTTCTTCTTCATACGGATGAACTGATTATTATTGAGGACTTTGCTCATCATCCTACCGCCATACAAACTACTATCGAAGGTATTAAAAAAAAATATCCAGACCATAGGCTTACTGTAGCAATAGAATTACGTTCTAATACTATGAAATCTGGTTTTCATGATGATAGATTATCTGAGGCTGTAAATTTAGCCGATAAAGTCTATTGGAAAAGCGAAGATCATTCTCAAATTGAGGGTCTAGTTGAATCATTGCCAACTAAATCAGCAAAACTAGATAGTAATAAATTTTTTATAAATGATTTTGAGTCAATGAATTTAAAAAAGGATATTCTGATCATTATGTCCAATGGCGATTTTGATGGACTTTCAAGAGACCTTTTAGAGAGGTATAGAAATGACTAGATTAGCAACAACACCTTTATTCCCTTTGACAATAAATGTTCTACCCGGAGCATATCTTCCTTTACAAATATTTGAACCAAGATACATAGACATGATTAAGAATTGTTTAAGCAATTCGGAAGGTTTTTGTATTGTATTAGTTAAATCTGAAGATGATCAAGAAATTGCAGATCTACCTAATCTTCATGACATAGCAACTTACGTGGAAATTGTTGATTTTAATCAACTAGAAAACGGATTACTTGGAATAACAGTCCAAGGTAAAGAAAAGATAAAGATATCCGAAAGATGGAAACAAACAGATGAGCTGCTCCTGGGAAAAATATCTATAGTTCAAGAAGATGATAATGATTTATCTTTAGACCCAAGATTCTCAGATCTATGGGATACGGTCAAAGAAGTGACTAGTCACCCGGAGATTAAGAAACTTAATTTAGATTTAGATTTAAATAGCTCAAAAAGCGTTTGCTATGTCCTTGCAAGTATTCTTCCTCTAACTCCTCTAGAAAAGCAAACTATCTTAGAGCTGGAAAACACCCTAGAGAAATTAGACTACCTCAAAGATGTAATTAAGAAATTAGGAGGTTAGTTAGCCCTGTCTCCAGTTTCCATGAAACCCATAAGGAATTCGATGAGGCAACATAGCTCTGGCAATCGGACCGCTCGATATGTTTTCAGCGTCGAATACCATTAGATCAGATCTATTCTCTTTTCCAAGATAAGCTAGTGCGATTAAGAAGCCTTGTCCTTCATCTGAATTTTGATTCTTGGGAACAAAAATAGGTTCACCAACAGCATCAAATTCCGTCAGGGTGAAACTATCTTTATAACCTGTTTCAAAATCATAAATAGAAATAGAATTAAAACTTACCCCTTTGGGAGATTTGCCGTCATTAGAAGCATAGTAACCATATCTATGCTTAGACATAGACTTTCTTTCGTCAAGTCTTGGAAATTCGCCAATACTTTCATCAAGATATTGTTTTTTAATTGATCCCGCACTAGAACTTATATCAATTTCCCATCTATTTAATCGGGCTTCGCCTTTTTTTAAGTCAGGTCGAGATCCGTCAAGATGAGGAAACATAGGTGCCTCTTCAAACTGCATCATATCCGCAATTATTTTTCCTTCTTCTTCATAGGCATTCATGGGATGAAAAACATAACAAGGATCGCTCTCTATCCATTTAATATCTTTTACTGTTCCATCTCTAGGCATAATGCCTATTTGGCTTGCCCTGCGAGCATCCCACGCCAAAGGAGATTTACCTTCTGCAATTAGCTTAAAGTCAATAATCAAAGGGAATACTGGAAAGATGATATGTTTAGTGGTCACTACGAAATCATGAACCATGCTTGAATATGGAGTTTCAAACTCCGAAAAGGTTGTTAAGACTCCTTTGGAGTTAATAACAAAATAACTCATTTTATTAACACCAAATCCGTAGCTGAAACCTATCATATCCCCTGTTACTGGATCAACCTTAGGGTGCGCTGTCATGGCAGAATCTAATTTACCTTGATAATTCCAAGCTCCTTTTGATTCCAGTGTGAGAGGGTCTAGTTCAAAAGGTTTATGGCCTTCTTCCAGAGCTAAGAGTTTTCCTGAATGAAATACAATATTTGTATTTGCAGTTCCATCCTCACCTTCAAAACTAAATTCAGGATCTGGCTCCATGGGATTAAGTGAATTAATGAGTGCTCTTCCAGCTTTTCTCTCTTGCTTCCATTTTGAGGTTTGAGCCCATCGATTTAAATAGGATATTTTGCCATTCTCGAAATGAAAAGCATGAATCATTCCGTCACCTGCGAACCAATGATAATCACCTCCCATAGGTGGAAATTGCGGATCAGGACCATTTCTATAGTAACTACCAAATAATTCTTTTGGAACTTCTCCTTCAATTATTAAATCTTCGATATCGCATTCCATTCTTAGAGGGGCGTAGTTACCTCTTAAATTTGGGTGGTCAGGGTATAGTTCAGTCATAACATTTTATATTTTTTACTAAAGTATCTTATAAGTACAAATAAGACAATAAGGCTAATCCAAAAACCAAATGAATTAAAAGGATTGATTTCAGAAACCATCGTTTGTGCAGCATAGTATCCCGGAATGGTATAAACCAAAGCCCAAATGAAGCATGAGAATATTTCAATTAAAAAGAATTTTCTTATCTCCATATCCAAAGTGCCAGCGGTAATTGGAAGTAGTGGTCTAACAGGACCGATAAATTTCCCAATAAATAGTCCCAATATCCCATATTTCTTAAAAAAGCCTTTTCCTTGATTTAATAAATCAGGATATTTGGTAAATGGCCAGATCTTGTGTATTGATTTTTTTAAACTAAGTCCTATAAAAAAACTAGCAATATCAGAAAGTAAGCTTGAAAAATACGCAATCAGAACTACCTCATAAATACTCAAAGAAGCAGAAGCAAGACCCGATATGATTGCTAACAATACAACTCCTGGAACAATAATCCCCACTAGTGCAAAAGACTCTATAAAAGAAGCTCCAATTATTCCTATGGCAATCCATTGAGGGTTTTCCTCAAGCCAAAAAATTATTTCATTAAATTCAATCATCTTTACTCTGTGAATGCTTAGATACTTAGGTAGAATATTCCACAATGTTACAGAGTAAAGAAATAAATCTATATATGGATAAGTTGGGCGCTGAAGCAAAACAAGCCTCAAAGATCCTTTCGCAAGCTTCAGAAGAGATGAAAAATGAAGCTCTAATGCTCATTTCTTCAGAAATAGAGTCAAGGAGAAGTGAAATTCTCGAAGAGAATAAAAAAGATTTAGAAGCTGCTAAAGAAAAATCTATAGGATCTGCTTTGATTGATAGGCTCGAATTGAATGATGCAAGAATCGATTCAATGATTTCTGGATTAAAAGTAGTCTCTGAATTACCTGACCCGATTGGAGAAATGACTGATATGGATCCAACACCTTCTGGTATTAAAGTCAGTAAGATGCGAGTGCCTCTAGGTGTAGTAGGGATTATTTATGAATCAAGACCAAATGTTACTGCCGATGCTGCAGCTCTCTGTTTAAAGTCTGGCAATGCATGTATTTTAAGGGGAGGTTCAGAAGCAATTTCATCTAACAAGATCATATGGAATTGCTTGCAGAAAGGTCTTGAATTATCTGGGCTTCCAAAAGAATGTATTCAGCTAGTAGAAACAACTGATAGAGAGGCTGTGAAAACATTACTACACTTAGACTCATACCTTGATGTCATTATTCCAAGAGGTGGAAAGGGTTTAGTGAAGCTGATATCTGAAGAATCGCGAGTGCCAGTAATCAAGCATCTAGACGGAATTTGTCATGTTTACATAGACAAAAGCGCAAATCTTGAAAAAGCAGAAGCTATCACTTTGAATGCAAAAACATATAGATATGGAATATGTGGGGCCATGGAAACTTTACTAATCCATAGCGAAGTGGCAAAAATAGTATTACCGAAATTAAATATAGAATTTTTAAATCAAGGCGTAGAACTAAGAGGCTGTTCCAAAACATTAGAAGTCATAAATGTTGCAGAAGCTTCAGAAGAAGATTGGTCAACTGAGTATCTCGGCCCAATCTTATCTATAAAAATTGTTGAAAGTTTAATTGAAGCGCTTGATCACATTCAAATGTACGGATCTAATCATACAGATTCTATTATTGCCGAGGATCAAGGTGCTGTTGCTCTATTCTTTAAGAATGTAGATTCTAGCTCCGTCATGCATAATCTTCCAACTTGTTGGGCAGATGGTTTTGAATATGGTCTCGGAGCAGAAGTTGGAATATCAACTGACAAGATTCATGCTAGAGGTCCAGTCGGTCTTGAAGGGTTAACGTCTCAGAAATTTATCGTGATTGGGGATTCCCAATTAAGAGGAATTTGAAGAAAGTTCATAAAAAGCTGATTGGTATCTTCGGTGGAACATTCGATCCTATTCATAATGGCCACAGTCTTATTATAGAAAACTTTTTAAAATTAATTCAGTTAGATAAGTTGATTGTTATTCCTAATGGTAATCCACCCCATAAGTCAAAGGGGGTGGATTTAGAGAATAAACTTCTTATGACCGAGTTAGCTCTTCAACACATTAAATTAGTGCATATCGATAAAAGGGAGATAATAAAAGAAAGTCCATCTTACGGTCTATTAACTTTTAAAGAGCTAAAAAAAGAAAATCCTGATGATAATTTGATTTGGATAATGGGTTCCGATTCTTTCGCTAACATAGATACCTGGTATAAATATGAAGAATTCTTAGCAGAGGTTAATCTTATTGTGCTTATGAGACCAGATTGCCCAATAGAAGTAGATTCTCTAGCCGGAAAATTACTCAAAGAAAGACAGGTCAATAGCGTGGAGGAATTAGAAGATGAAATGTGCAAGATTCTCCTTCTTTCCATTGATCCTATAATGATTACGTCTACAGAAATAAGAGATATGATTTCAACTAAAAAGGACGTATCCAAGTTTCTCAATCACGATGTTTATAATTTAATAAAAGAAAAAAATCTTTACCAATCACACTAATGACTATAAAACTAAAAAATAAAATTATTTCAACTTTAGAAGATATCAAAGCAGTTGATCCTATTGCCATCAACGTAAAAAAGATTAGCTCTCTCACTGACTTTATGGTCATAGCCTCTGGTACGTCTGATCGGCATTTAAATTCAATGAGTGAAAAGGTTATAGAAGGTCTTAAGGGTGATAAAGTTTCTGGATTGAAAATAGAAGGCCAAGGCGGTGGTGATTGGCTGCTTGTAGATGCAGGAGATGTAATCGTTCATTTGATGTCCTCAGACGCTAGAGAATTTTATGATTTAGAAAGTCTCTGGGACCCAGATCTTTAATGAAAATAAATCTTATTTCAATAGAGTCAAGCAGACCTGAATGGACGCAAAAAGCCTTTAATTCTTATGAATCAAAATTTAATAAATCAATAAATATAACCTGGACAGGGTGTAAGCCAGTTCTCAGGTCAAAAAACTATAATGTTCCTAGTGTAGTTGAAGAAGAAAGTATATTACTTCTGTCTAAAGTTAAAAAAGGAGACCTAATAATTTCTCTAGATAGGGAAGGATCAAATCTTAGCTCTGAGAAATTAAGGGTCAATTTTGATAATTGGGTGGCAACTTCCAGAGATATTTCTTTTATCATCGGTGGTCCTGATGGTTTGAGTAGGAATGTAATAAAACAGAGTGATTTCTGCTGGTCTCTATCTAATCTAACTTTTCCACATTCCATTGTTCCGGTAGTAGTTATAGAGCAAATGTTTAGAGTGTGGTCTATAACCCAAAATCACCCTTATCATAGATAGAATC
>CALJGK010000035.1 GCA_938075195.1 uncultured SAR86 cluster bacterium | reverse complement strand
AGCTTTTTGTTAAAACTAATTCAGGAAAACGTTTTTTTGCTTGCTTTGCCTCGTTTAAGTTTTCATATTCCATAAAGATAGCTGATCCCGTTCCAGATAATCTAGGAACGCCTACTGATTCTAATTCCTTAAAGATATTATTCATTTCAGGTTTTGTTTTCCTTAACCACCCTTCAAACGAATTATAGTATTGAACAGTCTGAGAGGTTGACTTGCTTTGTGTTACTTTTTTTAACTTTGATAGCTCATTGAAGGCGAATTTTGTGCTTATTTTTATTTCGGGAAGAGCCAATAAAAAAAATCTATCTTTATATTCAAACTCTTTTAAGATTTCACCTCTACCTTGTGCCCATGCCGTCTTTCCAAACACAAAGAAAGGAACATCAGAGCCGAGTTGGAGTGCTAGATCGAGTAATTCTTTTTTGGAGATATCTAGCCCCCAAAACCTTTTTAAGCCTATCAAGGTGGATGCTGCATTCGAACTTCCTCCTCCCAAACCTTTTTGATCGGGTATATTTTTATTTAACTCAATTCTTACCCCTTCTTCAACTGAGCAATATTCTTTTATTAAATTAGCTGCCTTCAAGACAATATTATTTTCAAAAGGTATCGACTCTATTAGTTCTATTTCCTTTTTATTTTTTTTGAAACTTAAATTGTCACATAAATCTATCATAGTAAATAATGAGGAAATATCGTGAAAACCGTCCTGGCGCTTATTCAGCACTTGAAGGTGTAAATTGATCTTTGCGGGTGCCTGTATTATCAATTCTTCCATATATTTTTAACTAAAACGATAAGCTCGAATTCTTTATTTGCAATAAAGATCTTAGATGGATAAGTGAAGCCTGTCTCATATTCTAGATTTATATTAATCTCTTCGTTATTGGCATTAAAATTATTAATACCTAAAAATAATTCAAGAAAACTTTGTACTGGCACATCGGGAAGTCGAATTTGATTCATCTCGGTATCTAAAAAATCAACTAATTGAAAGTTTTCTCTTAGATCCAAAAAAAAATCTTTTTCAGGAAGCAGATAGTTTTTTCCAAGTGTCATTGAAACAGTACTTCTGTATTTCTCTATGGTGAAATAGCCTGTCTCCTTGCTATCCCTGAATGAAAGCTTAAACTTACCATTAATTGTAAAGTTTTCTTTAATACTACTAATATTCTCATTTAATTTTTGAGGTTCTATCGAAACTGATGCGCACCCTGCAAAAAGATATAATGCTGAAATGAGTAGTAGATTAGAAATAAAACTTAATATTTTTTTCATTAACATCATTATCGGTAAACGCTTAAATAAATGATAGAGAGTATTTTAAATAAATTAGGTGAAGTCTCCTCAAGATACGAAGAGATCGAAGCACTTTTAAGTCAACCTGACATAACTTCTAACCAAGTCGAATATATTAAACTTTCCAAAGAATATTCAGATTTATCTCCTTTGGTAAATGCTTTTATTAGCCTCAAAAAAGCGGAAGAGGATATTGAAGAAGCAAAAATACTTATGAAGGATTCTGATCCCGAAATTAAGCAAATGGCCGAGGTTGAATTTGATGACTTAAAAAAGACTATTGAAGATCTTGAAATAGAACTTAAACGATTACTTCTTCCCAAGGATCCTGATGATTCCAAAGATGTTTTCTTGGAAATCAGGGCCGGTACAGGTGGTGATGAAGCTGCTTTGTTCTCTGGAGATCTTTTTAGAATGTATTCCAGACTCTCAGAAAGAAATAACTGGAAAATGGAAGTTGTCAGTGTAAGAGAAGGGGACCACGGGGGATTTAAGGAACTAGTGACCAGAATACAAGGCTCAGATGTTTACATGCAATTGAAGTTCGAGGCTGGTGTTCATCGGGTTCAAAGAGTTCCGACCACAGAGTCACAAGGAAGAGTTCATACTTCTGCTTGCTCTGTAGCCGTTCTTGCTGAACAAGATGATCTTGCAGAAGTAAGTATAGATAAAAATGATCTGAGAGTTGATACTTTTAGGGCATCAGGTGCTGGAGGGCAGCATGTTAATAAGACTGATTCTGCGGTCCGATTAACACATATTCCCACTGGACTTGTAGTTGAGTGTCAGGATGGACGGTCACAACATAAAAACAAAGAGAAGGCCTTATCATTACTACAATCAAAGCTACAAAATGCAGAAAAAGAAAAAGCTGAGTCTGAGCAGGCGGAAAGTAGGAGAGTAATGGTTGGTTCAGGAGACAGATCTGAAAAGATAAGGACCTATAACTTTCCTCAAAATAGAATTACAGATCATAGAATAGAATTTTCGGTTCATAACCTTCCTGCTTTTTTAGATGGGGATATGGAAGTTATGATTTCTACTCTCCTAGAAGAAAATCAAGCCAGAGCTTTAGCGAATTTAGAATCTTCAGTCTGATGGATGAATATTCATCATTGAATCAAATCAAATTAATATCAAATAATACGAAGCTAAGCACAGAGCTAGATATTGAGCTTCTAATTCTAAATCTATTAAGTATAGATAAGAATATTTTATACAGAGATGATCCGAGATTAAGTTCAGAAAAATTAAAAGAACTTAAAGAGCTAGTTCAAAGAAGAGAAAAGGGCGAACCTCTCGCTTATCTTGTAAAGGGGATTGGTTTTTGGAGCCTTGATCTTTATGTCGATGAAAATGTATTAGTCCCTAGACCCGAAACAGAAATAATAGTTGAGAAAGTATTAGAAGATTTTAATGCTTCTGAAAAAAAAGTATTAGATTTAGGAACTGGGTCTGGAGCCATAGGTCTTTCTTTGTCTAAAGAAAGGGTCGGATGGGAAATATATTGCTCTGATAAAAGCTATAAGGCCTTACAAGTTGCGTCAAAGAATATGCAATCTAATTCATTAAATGTTTCATTTATTCACTCAGATTGGTTGGAGGCATTTGCACCAGAAACATTTGATATTATTATTTGTAATCCTCCATACATTGATCCTGATGACCCGCGAGTTCATTCTGATGGTCTGAAATTTGAACCAATAAGTGCTCTTACCTCTGCATCTAAAGGATTAAATGATATTGAAATAGTTATTAGCAAAAGCTCTGAAAGACTAGTCAATAAAGGATCTCTTTATTTAGAACATGGTTATGATCAATCTCAACAAGTTCAATCGCTTTTAGAAAAATATAACTTTTCTGATATAAGAAAGTTTAAAGATTTAAATGGAGATGATAGGGTTTGCTCAGGGAAAATAAAGAAATGCTAAAAGGTTATATAGAGGGTTATTACGGTCGATTCTTTTCTGAGCATGAAAGATGCAAGGTTTTAAATCATATGGGTAGATTAAATATGGATTTTTATTTATATGGCCCTAAAGAAGATCCCTTCCATAGGGTTAGTTGGCAAAAACCCTACCCTGTTTCGAAAGAAAAGATTCTAAAGTCCTTTATTAAAGATTCCAAAAGGAATTCAGTAACGCCTGTTTTTGCTTTATCGCCCGGAATGAACATTACAAAATTCTCAAATAAATATATAAATTCTTTAACTAAAAAAATCGTTCAGGCTAAAAAAATAGGTTTTAAGGATTTTGCAATTCTCTTTGATGATATAGATCAAGCAAGAAATGCAGAGCTTGCAGAAATTCATCTTAAAATTATTCAACATGTTTCATCTATCAAAGGGATCAACAAGAATCCTTTGATGATTTGTCCGACAGTCTATTGCAAAAGTTTTGCCCGAGGAGAGATTAAAGACAATGAGTATTTGCAAGTATTGGCTGCAAATATAGATCCTAATATAAACATCTTATGGACTGGAGATGAGGTTGTAAGTCAGTCTATTTCACTTAAAAGTCTTAAAGACTTAAAGAGCTTGTTTAAAAATCCTATCATCATTTGGGATAATCTTTACGCAAATGATTACTGCCCAACAAGATTTTTTATTGGGCCATACAAAGGAAGAGCCTCACTCGATAAGGTAGTTGAGGGAATAGGGATAAACCCCACAGGAATGCCAATTACAGATAGTATCTGCTTAGAAAGGTTTGTTTCTCCCAAAACAGATCAACAGATTATTAATTCTTACAATATTCCCAAGAATTTCAAATTCATTCTTCCCTATTTTTTAGATCCCTTTAAGAAACATCAAAATCTGACAGCTAAAAAGATTGATAAGCTGTTATCAACTCAAAATGAGCTTTGCATAGAATGGAAGAGTGAACTGCAACTTGAATGGGCTCCATTTTTATGGAATTTTTATTTAGATTTAATTCTGTTAAAAAAAATAAATGATGGGCAGAGTGAATTTAGTCTTGAAGAGTGGTTGAAGCGAAGATATTCTGACCCTTTAACAAGAACAATATTAAGAAAGTAGGAGAAAAAAATGCTAGGAAACATGATGAGTGGCCAGCTATTGATATCAGGTTTGATAGAGCATGCTGAAAAGTATCATAGCGATGCTGAGATAGTATCTAGAACAGTTGAAGGTCCTATTCATAGATATACTTTTTCTGAGGCTGCTAAAAGATCAAGGAAGTTAGCTAATGCACTGGTTAAACTCGGTTTAACTAAAGGAGATACAGTAGGGACGTTGGCCTGGAATGGTTATAGGCATTTCGAGCTTTATTTTGGAGTTTCTGGAATTGGTTGTGTTGTAAATACAGTCAACCCAAGACTTTTTCCTGAACAACTAACCTACATCATCAATCATGCAGAAAATCAGTATCTTTTTATTGATCTTTCTTTTGTAGATCTTGTAGAGTCACTAGAAGATGAATTAAGCGATGTTAAAGGTTTTATCATTCTTACTGATAAAGATAATATGCCTGAAACTAAACTTAAGAATGTTATTTGCTATGAAGATTTAATATCTGAAGAATCCGAAGATTTTGATTGGCCAGAATTCGATGAAAATACTGCTTCAAGTTTATGTTATACCTCAGGCACAACTGGTAATCCAAAGGGAGTTTTGTACTCTCACCGATCAACAGTGCTGCATGCTTGGATAGTTAGCTCAGGAAATGTTGCTAAAGTATCTAGCTCTACAGTTATTCTCCCAGTAGTTCCAATGTTTCACGTAAATGCATGGGGAATCCCATATGCAGCTGCTATGTTTGGAGCGAAGCTAGTATTCCCTGGTCCGAAGTTAGATGGAGAATCGATCCATGAACTTATTGAATCTGAGAAACCAGATCTATTGATGGGAGTACCTACAGTTTGGCTTGGTCTACTTCAGTATTTAAGCGGCGCTAATAAAACTATAGACTCAGTCGATACAGCTTTGGTTGGAGGAGCCGCAGCTCCAAGAGCCATGATTCAAGAGTTTGAAGAGAAACATAATGTTTTTCTCATGCATGGATGGGGTATGACTGAAATGAGCCCTTTAGGAACAGCAACTGTGAAGACTGCAGAAATGGATAATATGGATTTAGAAGACAGATATGACCTACAACAAAAACAAGGGAAAGCCTTTTTTGGAGTAGATATGACAATAGCAGATGATGATGGCAATGAATTACCAAAGGATGGAATAGCTTTTGGAAGACTTCTTGTAAAAGGTCCAACAATTGTAGAAAGGTATTTTAAGGCCGAAGAGAGCGCAAAAGATGAGAATGGCTGGTTTGATACAGGAGACGTTGCAAAAATCCATCCAGAAGGCTATATGGAGATTGTAGATAGAAGTAAAGACGTCATCAAGTCTGGTGGCGAATGGATTAGTTCTATTGATCTTGAGAATGCCGCAGTTGGTCATCCGGAAGTTGCAGAAGCATGTGTCATAGGCGTGCTTCACGAGAAATGGGATGAAAGGCCATTACTACTTGTAGTGAAAACTTCTGATGGAAATCCTTCAGCAGAAGACCTCTTAAATTTCCTTGATGGTAAAGTTGCCAAATGGTGGTTACCTGATGATGTCATATTTGTTGAGGACCTGCCGCACACAGCCACTGGTAAACTTTTAAAAACAAATTTAAGAGATGAATATAAGAATTATTTAATTAATAAATAGGAGAAAAGAAATGATAGGATTAGTCCCAGCAGAAAAATTAGTAGATTACGTAGGACAAGAAATAGGATCTTCGGATTGGTTTGAGGTCGATCAGGATAGAATAAATACATTTGCTGATGCCACGTTAGATCATCAGTTCATCCATGTAGATTCAGAAAAAGCCACACCCTTGTTCGGCTCAACGATTGCTCATGGATTTTTATCTTTATCTTTACTTCCGCATCTTACCTCACAGGCAGTTTTAGCTCCTGAGAATTTAAAAATGGTTTTTAATTATGGACTTGATAAAGTAAGGTTTATTAATCCAGTCAATGTAGGAGCCAAGGTCAGGACTCATAGCAAATGCGTTTCTGTAGATGATAAAGGCGATGGCCGATATCTAATGAAGACCGAGGTCACAATGGAAATAGAAGGTGTTGAAAAACCAGCTTACATAGCTGAAACACTATCTATGTTTATGACTTAGACTTTTATGAAAAATAATTCCGGTAACCTTACGGAAAAGGCAGTAAATAGTGCAATTAATTCTCTCAGGAAGAAGAAAAGAATCGAACTGTTAAGCTTTGCAGCCATTGCTAAAGAGCTAGATGTGGGTATTGATGAACTCACTTCATTTTATACAACCACTGAAGACATATTTCTTGAAGCTCAGAAGAAAGATTGGGAATCGCTCCATAGGTATTGGGATAAACAAATTAAGAAAGCTAAAACCCCTGGAGATTTCATGAGAGCCTTTGAAATATTTTTTGAAAGATTTGTAGAAACGCTAAGTAAAGACTCTGATTTGCGTTTCGAGTTATCTTGCTACTTACCGGCTTGTGTTAAATTCAGAGATAAAAATAGGATTAAAGTTAAAGAAAAGTTTTTCAAACTCATCAAAAGAGGTTGGCCTGGTAAGGATGAGAAAGTAATAACAAGGCAATCTGAACTAGTTACAGTTTTATTTTATGGCTTTATCGATCATGTAGTGCATATTCCTAAAAATGAAAGATTAAAGATTCTTAACGACTTTAGAAACATGCTCAATTTACACCTTCAGGATAGAAAGTTTTTTTAAGATGAATGTTGACGTTCAAAAGAAAGTAAAGATTATCCAAAAGTCCATGGACTCTATCAGGAAGATGGATAAAACAGTTCATACCATATCTTTTACTCGATTGGCTTACGAAATGGAAATGCCCCTCAATGAGTTAACAGATTTTTTTCTTGATGTGGAAGATATGTTTTTAAACGAGCAAAAAAGAGTAACCAGAAAAATAGAAGCTCATCTCGAGAAGGGTTTAAAAAATTGTAAAACAGCCAATGATGCCAAAGATCTTTTGGAAAGTTCCGTTTTAAAAATGGTCGATCTATTGCCTGAGTACAGTGATTTAGTTTACTCAGCTATTTTTTACTTACCTAAGTGCCTTGCAGAAAGAGATCGTACAAAGAAAAGTCATCGACAAAAAATTAGATTACTAATAAAGAAAGGGTGGCCTGGTAAGATAGATTCTGTCTTAGACAGGCAAGCAGATTTAGTTTTACTTTCTCTATATGGTCTTCTTGATTACTGCGTAAAAGCAAATAAAAGAGAAAGAGAAGAGGTCCTTAAGGACTTCAATAATATGATAAATCTGCACTTACAAGACAGGTTATTCTTTTAGTTTAGATTTAAGAATCTCGTTAACTTGTTTTGGGTTGGCTTTTCCTTGAGAAGCTTGCATAACTTGCCCTACAAAGAATCCAAACAGTCTATCTTTACCTGATTTATATTGTTCAAGTTGCTGTGGATTGTTTGCAATAACTTCATCAATCATGGATTCTATTTCATCATCATCAGTTACTTGCTCTAGGTCTTCGTCCTTAATAATAATGTCCACTTCTTTTCCGCTTACCCACATTTTTTCAAAAATGTCTTTCGCTATCTTTCCTGAGATAGTTCCGTCTTCTATTCTAAGAATTAATTGACCTAATTTATCTGAAGAAACTTTTGAGTCTCTTATATTCAAATTTTCATTATTTAGCAGAGCAGAGAGTTCTCCCATTATCCAGTTTGCACTTAACTTAGGGGAATCTGAAATCTTAACTACTTCTTCAAAGTAATTGGCAATACCCTTATCAGCTGCTAAAAGATCAGCGTCATAATTGCTTAATGAAAACTTAGAAACAAATCTTTCTTTTTTTTCATTCGGCATTTCTGGCATACCGTTTATTACGCTCTCAACAAAGTCCTTTTCTAGTGTTATAGGAAGTAAGTCTGGTTCAGGGAAATATCTATAATCATTAGCATATTCCTTAGATCTCATTGGTCGAGTTGTATTGTTTTGAGAATCGTAAAGCCTTGTTTCTTGTGTAATCACATTCCCTGATTCTATTTCATGTACTTGCCTCTCTATTTCATACTGAATAGCTTTTTCAACAAATCTAAAAGAATTAACATTTTTAGTCTCGGTTCTTGTCCCCAGCTCTAAATCTCCTTTTTTTCTAACAGATACATTGGCATCGCATCTCATGGAACCCTCGGCCATATTCCCATCTGAAATATCTAGATATCTAATAATAGAATGGATAGATTTTAAATAAGCTACTGCTTCTGCTGGTGTGCTTATTTCTGGTTCAGAGACGATTTCTAATAGAGGAGTTCCAGCTCTATTTAGATCTATTCCCGATTGTCCCTCAAAATCATCATGTAGAGATTTTCCTGCATCTTCTTCTAAATGAGCCCTTGTGACTCCTATTCTTTTAGTGCCACTTTCAGTTTCTATATCTAAATATCCACCTTCTACTATTGGTTTATCCATCTGACTAATCTGATAACCTTTAGGTGAGTCAGGATAAAAGTAGTTTTTTCTAGCAAAACTAGTTGGACTGTTTATGTCGGCACTAAGAGCTGTACCTAGCTTAATAGCCATCTTTAATACTTCTTCATTCAGAACTGGTAAAACGCCTGGCATTGCAAGATCTATATTGCATGCTTGAGTATTTGGAAGGGCACCGAAATTAGTGCTAGCCCCAGAAAATAGTTTTGACTTAGTGGATAATTGGACATGTATTTCTAGTCCAATAACTGCTTCCCAGTTGTTCAAGTTTTCGTTCATATTAAATATTTGGCATTTTTTTGTGCCAATCTGTATTTGATTGATAAGAATATGCAAACTGCAGAAGTTTGTCTTCCTCAAGTGAATTTCCAACTAACTGCATTCCCAAGGGAAGTCCGTCATGCTCTCCACATGGAATAGATATTCCCGGTAAACCCGCCAAATTAGCAGGAATAGTGAATATATCTTGTAAATACATCTCTGTCGGATCATCGCTTTTTTCCCCAGCCTTGAATGCTGTTCCTGGGGTGGTTGGAGATAAAATAACATCTACAGACTCAAAAGCATTAGTAAAATCATTAGCTACAAGCTGCCTGCATTTCTGAGCTTTAAGATAATAGGCATCATAGAAACCAGCTGAAAGGGCATAAGTCCCTATTAGTATTCTCCTTTTTACCTCGGCTCCAAAACCTTCTTCTCTTGTTCTCATGTATAGATCTTCTATATCTTTGGGATCCTCACACCTGTAACCATATCTAACACCGTCATATCTTGATAGATTAGCCGAACACTCAGCCGGAGCAATAATGTAATAAATTGGTAGCGATAAATTAATATTTTTTAATGACACCTCTACGATTTCAGCTCCAAGACTTTTATAAGTTTCAATTGCTTCTTGGATTGATTGTTCTACATAAGATGGCATATCTTTTTCAAAGAATTCTTTAGGAAGGCCAATTTTCATGCCTTGTATAGAATTCTTAAGATTCTTTGTAAGATCTGGCGATGGCAGTTTTAAGCTAGTTGAATCTTTTGGGTCATGCCCAGACATTCCTTCAAGAATTAATGCAGCATCTTCAGCCGACCTTGCCACTACACCACCTTGATCTAGACTTGAAGCAAAAGCAATCATTCCATATCTTGAAACTCTTCCATAGGTAGGTTTTATTCCAGTTAGACCGCATAAAGATGCTGGTTGTCTAATAGAACCACCAGTATCAGTTGCTGTTGCTATCGGTGCTAACTCAGCAGAAACACAAGATGCAGAGCCTCCAGATGATCCTCCGGGAACATATTCAGTATCCCACGGGTTGCTAACTGGACCAAAGTAACTTGTCTCATTTGATGAACCCATCGCAAATTCATCCATATTTGTTTTTCCTAACATCACCATGCCCTGTTCATCAAGCTTTGTATAGACTGTTGAAGAGTAGGGAGCTTCAAAATTTGAGAGCATTTTTGACCCACAAGTTGTTCTTACTCCTTTGGTGCAAAAAATATCTTTATGAGCGATAGGTACTCCGTCAAGAGGAAGAGATTTGTCTTTTTTATAGCGCTCATCAGCTGCTTGTGCCTGTATCAGTGCATTGTCTCCAGTTACTGTTATAAATGAATTGAACTTTTCGTCATGATCAGAAATTCTTTTAAGGTAATGCGAAGTCAGCTCTACAGATGTAAATTCACTGTTTTTTAAGCCTTCTAGTTGTTCTTTAAGAGAAAGTTTGTGCAGATCCATTTTATGCTTCTCCGTCTATCACTTTAGGAACAATAAAGAGTCCCGATTTAACAGAAGGTGCATTTTTTAGCAGCTCATCTCTTTGATTTTCTTCAGTAACTTCATCTTTTCTTGTTGGTTGAGATAGATCTAGAGGGTGAGACATAGCATCTATAGAGGACGTGTCAGCTTCGTTAAGTTCTTCAAAAAGAGTTAAGATCTGTTCAAGTTCCTTTTTCAATGAAGAAAACGATTCTTCCTTTACATTTATCCTTGCAAGGTAAGAAATTTCTTTTAATTCTTTGTCGCTTAGAGCCATATTTTGAATGTAATAGTTTAAAAAGATGGGTAATGTAGCATATTGTAGCTTGCTCAAAAACAATGCTATTGCTAGAGTTACATTTAAATACAATCAAAGCAATTCTTAACGGGAAACTAAATGTTAAAAAGATTAAGAGGATTGTTCTCAAATGACCTATCGATTGACTTGGGTACAGCAAATACTCTTGTTTATGTAAAGGAACGAGGAATAATCCTAGACGAGCCATCAGTTGTGGCTATAAGAAATAATAATGGTCAAAGAACCGTTGTTGCAGTTGGAACGGAAGCAAAAAAAATGCTTGGAAGAACACCAGGCAATATAACTGCTATTAGACCTTTAAAAGATGGCGTAATAGCTGATTTTCAAGTTACTGAAGAAATGCTTAAATATTTTGTTCAAAGAGTTCATGAAGATAGTTTTGTTAGACCAAGCCCTAGAATTTTGGTTTGTGTACCTTGTGAATCAACTCAAGTTGAAAGAAGGGCTATAAGAGAATCAGTTCTTAAAGCAGGTGCAAGAGAAGTTCGCCTGATAGAAGAACCTATGGCTGCGGCTATAGGAGCTGGTTTACCAGTTGAAGAAGCTACAGGATCCATGGTGGTGGATATAGGTGGAGGAACTACTGAGGTAGCTATTCTCGCCCTAAACGGAGTAGTCTATGCTCATTCATTAAAAGTGGGGGGTGATAAATTAAATGAGGCCATTATTTCCTATGTCAGAAGAAATCAAGGTGTCTTACTGGGAGAGACCACTGCTGAAAAAGTAAAACATGTTATCGGAACTGCCTCTCCAGATTCTGAAGTTATTGAAATGGAAGTAAGGGGAAGGAATTTGGCTGAAGGTATACCCATAACCTTTACTATGAATAGTAAGCAGGCTTATGATGCAATGCTCGAACCACTCTCAGCTATTATTCAAGCCATAAGAACAGCTCTAGAAGCTTCTCCGCCTGAACTTAGTGCAGATATAAGCGAAAGAGGTATCGTTTTAACTGGAGGAGGTGCTATGTTGCGTGATTTAGACGTCTTAATAGCTAGTCAAACAGGCTTACCGGTTATAGTGGCAGAGGATCCTTTAACCTGTGTTGCAAAGGGTGGAGGAAGTGCTTTAGAGATTATGGATAAGTATGACATAGACCTTTTGTCGACAGAATAATACTTTAAGATATCTTTATTAATCCGCTCTGAGTATCATTTATCTATGCTCAAGAGAGAACACAAGGTTTCTTATATAAGTAGCGAGGCAATATTTGCCATACCCGCTATGAAACCCTCGAGAGTAGTTTTTGCTGTAATCTTTTGTATTTGTCTCATGATTAGTGATGTAAAGTTTGAAACTTCTTCTACTTTAAGATTGGTTAGCCATGAAATCCTTAAACCCATTAGCTTGATAATTAATTTTCCAGGATATGTTGCAGATCTAACAAGTTCTTTTTTCTCAGCCAGAGAGACTTTGGACAAGAGAGTCAAAATCCTCGAAGAAGAAAATTTAAAGTTAAAAGCTGCTAACCAGCTTACAAAAAAACTCGCTATTGATTTAGAAAAATTAAATGCTCTTTGGTCAGCATCTAATCTTAATAAAGAAAGATTCAAAATTTCTCAAAAGAATCTTCTGTCTTCAAATATTTTCCAGCCTTTATTAGTTTTAGATATAGAGAGGGATCATGATATTAAAATTAATAATCCTGTTATTTCCGAGGAGGGGTTAGTTGGTAGGATTAGTAACTTAGGCATTACTACGGCAGAAGTTTTTTTGATTCAAGATATTAGGTCATCAATTCCAGTTGTTTCAGAGACCAGTTCGATTCACTCTACCCTAAAAGGATTTGGCTTAGAAAGAGCAGGACAACTGAGTTATGTTAAGAAAACTTCTAAATTCTCCATTGGAGAAAAAATATTTACATCAGGTTTGGGAGGTGTATTTCCTCAAAATATATTAGTTGGAGAAATTATTTCTATAGAGGATCCTGCTGATAGTGAATTTTTGAGGATAGAAATAGAGTTTTCTCAGACTCCCATTAATCAGGACTTTTTTTTAATCTATAAGTATGAGTAGATCTCTATTGAATCAATTCTGGATTTATAGCTCCTTATTTTTGGCTTTTGTAATTGATATTTATGTTACACCTGAAGTGTTAATACTCTGGAAACCAGTTTTAACTTTATTAGTTCTAATTTATTGGAATATGGCCTTGCCAGATAGAGTGGGGATCTTTGAGGCCTTACTTTTTGGACTGCTTTTGGATATATCCACGGGAACAATATTAGGTTTGCACGCTGCTTTATTCGTATTGATAACTTATATTTGCCAACGTTTTTTTTATCAATTTAGAGTCTCTCCAATGTGGCAACAATCGGTAACTCTATTTTTTTTATTTATTATATTCAAGCTTGCATTTGGTTTTGACTTTAATGACAGGGCTCCAGGTCTTAATCTTTCTGATAGAAATTATCTTTTAGATTCTTTTCTCTTTGCTTTATTCTCGTCTCTTATTTGGATACCTTTGTTTTTCATCCTGAGAGAATTTAGACGAAGGAAAATTAGAATTTAATATTGGTATGAAAAAAATTACCTCTATAGCGGCCTGGATCCTATCTATTTATTTAGGGATCATACTAATTGTTTCAAGTATCGTTTTACAAAACACGTTTTATAAATATCTAATTCTTTCTAATTTTGACGCAAATTCAAACTTCACTATTGTAGAGTCAAACTGGCACCCTCTTAAGCCCTCAATTTATTTGAAAGATATTAATCTTATAAATAAAGAACAGAGTCTTTTTGTCCAAGATCTTTGGTTAGAGTATTCCTTGATGAATTTATTGAGAGGTAATCTGATTTCAAAAATCAATATCTCTGAAATAGAGGCTAATTATTTCCAAGGAAACGAAGAGGAAACACTCAATCTCGCAGAGTCTTTAAATTTTCTCACTAAAATTAAAGAGCTCAATCTGAGGAATATTAATATTACTGATGGTAATGAAATTTTATTGAAAGGCAGGCTATCTTTTGTGCGAGATAAAGATGGCCCTAGTTTAGCGATTAATTTGCTGGATAAAAAATCTAATAGTATGTTACTAAAAGTGCTTAGTGAAGAGAATACAAGTGGAGCTCTTTTAAGGGGTCATCTTAGCGCTTCTAATTTTTTAGTAAGTCAAAAATTAATCTCCCAATTCTGCAAAAATTGCGATTTTGATGGTGAGATTAACTCATTTATTAACTTTTCATTTCTTCAAAATGAACTTTTAAATCTTAGGGGGAATTTTGATGCCTCTTTGAGTAAAAGTTTATTGGGCATAAATGCTTTATCATCGAGTTTCAATCTCAAAGACTCAGACTCTTACTTATTGCAAGTAAGCTCCTTTTTAAACTATGACAATACCCTAAGAGTGCCCGATTTTTTTGTTGATTTAAATTTCAATAATCCCATATTTATTTTCCCCAAGATTGACTTATCAAAAACTAAAATTATAAATCTACTGATTCAAAATTATGGCTTAGACATAAATGTCAAAGGAGAGTTGATTGATTCATTTATAAACCTTAACTCAGACTTGTTTAGATCTTCATTTAAAGATATAGAAATACTCTCAGAAGCAGTCAATGTTCAAGGCTTAGCAGGCCAAATTAAATTAGATGATGGTAAATCTATAATTAAAATATCCTCACCTCGAGTCTCTGTTGCTGCAAAGAATTTCTTAGATGAAAGGCTTAGTTTTGATGAGTTTAATTCTCATATTAATTTCAATATTTCATCTTTAGGACTAGAGGTTTTCCCATCGGTCTTTTCTGGTGTTTTTAATGAAGAGAGGTTAAACGGACTTTTTGACTTAAAACCAGTCCCTGCAGCAAGCTTAGGTGATCTTAACCTTAGAATAAGGGCAGAAAAAATAAATCATAATTCGGCTTTCTTATTATTTCCTAATACCTCATATCTTTCTGGAACAAAGCAAACTTTAAAGAGTCTTATAGGTTGTGGTTCGGTAGAAGGCGCGGATTTAATTTATAGAGGCCCTGTTGATAGAATTTACAAAGATAACTCTGCTACTTTAGGCCTTATTGGTTCGGCTGAAAATCTGTGCATTAACATCAATAGTTACAAAATAAGAGATGTTAATGGCGACTTCAGGGTAAATGACTTCAATTTTTTAGGGGATTTAAAAAGAGGCAATTTTCTTGGTTCTAATATCGATGCAAAAATTCAAACATATAAAAATAAAGAAAATTACTTTTTCCAGATAGAAGGAAATGCGAGTGGACCATTTTCTTCAATTATAGATTTATTTGAAGGCGAGGAATCTCAATTAACAGATGTTGAAGGTCTCCATCTTACTAATTACATTTATGATTCACCCTTAACAAGAAAGATTGAGTTATTGTCCTCATCTTCAAATTTGAAGATTTCTACTGAAATTAAAAAAGGAGGTTTTAATATCAGTCCTCTAGATTTTAATATAAAAAATATATTTTCTTCAATTCAATATGATAGTGCAGATGGTCTAAAAGAAGCCTTTCTCTCACTAAAGCTTAACTCAATTCCTTTTTCATTCGAGATTGCCAATAATTTAAGCTCACCTGATTATTCAGTTTTCAGTGCAAAAGAGATAATTCAGCTAAGAAAATTCATTCCTAAATCTCTAGAAGATAAAATTACAGGAGCTTCTCAGGTTTTTATTGATATCAATGTACCTTCTTTTAAGAAAGGAGCAAAAATTAAAAAAAGTTTTATCGAATTTTCTTCAGATTTAATTGGTACAAAGATTTCCCTCTTAGATCCATTTTATAAAGCTAAAGATGATGAGATTAATTTTAATTTTCAATACTATCCTGCTCATACAAAAGATTACTCTCAACTAAGATTTAAGTATGGAGATGTATTAAGAGGTAAACTTGATCTTTCATCAGACAAAAAGCAGGGCTACCTTATAGCGGGTGCTGAGAAGCAAAGTATAACTACAGAACCAGGCATCATTTCATTAATTGGTACCTTTAAGAAATTTGATTTGGGTTTACTAAATTTAGAAAGCCAAACATTCGATGATCAATCAATCAACTTCAACATTAAAAATTTAGTAATAAAAGAGGTTAAGTATTCAGACTTCATCATTCCTAAGACAAGAATATACTCTGAAAAATCACAAGAAAACTACGCATTTAAAATTTCAAGTGATGATTTTGCGGGCAAGATATACCTTCCTAAAGTGAAAGGTCTTCGTCCGCTTATAAACTTAGATTTTTTAAAGATTGATTTAAATGACTCGCCCGGAGATTCTACATTTTTAAATATTTATAATAATTTAAATACCAGTTTTTCTTTTGAAACTGATTTACTCATTCTTAATTCAAATGATTACGGTAAATGGAAATTTGATGTGGAGCCTTTAGGTGGTTTATTAAAACTTAATAATCTCGAGGGTATTTACGGTAAGTGGGGATTAACAAGCACTAGTGATGGCATTTCAAGGCTTGAAATTGTAAAAGAAAGTTTAGGTTGGCAAACTTCACTTAAATCACAAATATACTCAGGTTCGCCAGAAAAAGGGTTTAAGCAATTTGGAATAAATCCAAACTTTGAAATGGATACAATTTCAACCGAAGTAGATATTTATTGGGACTCTCTGCCTTGGCAGGTGAGTTACAAAAATATTCTTGGAGAAGTATCACTAAATATTAATGGTTTATTAATTCAAGATAGAGAGGACATGCCCACACCTAATAATCTATTGAGGCTCATTAACATTTTTAACATCACTGATTCTTTTGAGAAAGTTACTAATTTAGATTTTAGAAAGTTATATCAATCAGGATTCAGCTCAGATTCAGTTCGTGGCAATTTTAAGATAGCTAAAACTTCAATTTCAATTTCAAAGCCTTTAATATTCAGAAGCGGTTCAAGCGAATTTAGATGGGAAGGAAAAATTGATAAAGATGACACTGGATCCTTTACTAATCTTAATCTAGTGGTTTTGATGACATTGCCTCTTAGAGAATATCTTCCAGCTTATGCATTCTTATTAGGAGGTCCTGTAACAGCAGGAATTGTATATATAGCTGGTAAGGCTTTTGAAAGAAATCTAGATCAACTTAGCTCAGGCTCTTGGACTGTACAGGGTACCTTGTCAGACCCTAAAACTGATTTTTCGGGCTGGTTTGAGACATCGAAAGAATAAATTAATTTTTGATTCTAAGTCTTGAAGGAGGAATCTTCAGTTCTTGCCTGTATTTGGCAATAGTTCTTCGGGATAAATGGATCTCGAATTCATTTGTTAGCTGAAATTTAAGGCTTTCGTCGCTTAGCGGGTTTAATTTATCTTCCATTGATACTAATTTTTCAATAAGAAATTTTAAATCACTCAGCGTGACATCCTTTCCTTTTTCTGGCTTGTTTAGCCTTTTTTCAAGAAGATCTTTTAGTGGAATTATCTTATCTGGAAATTGAATATATTTATTTCTTACTATCCTTGAAATTGTTGATTCGCTGATCTTTAAATAATTAGCCACTTGTTTGTTCGATAGCGCTCTCTTTTTGGCTTTGTTGTTTAAAAAATTTTCTTGAGTTTCAACTAAGAATTTAGCAACCATGAAAAGGGTCTGTTGTCTTCTTTCTAGACCTATTAGAAATGATAAAGAGCTACCATCGTCCTTATCAGAGGATTCTACTTTAACTTTTATTTTTTCTAGAAGATCTTGAGACATGAAGTCATCATTTAGCGATACATGCCAAAGATTTTTATCTCTTATAGCTATGAGGTCAGGTCTTATATAATTTTCAGAAGATTTACCAAAACTGCCTCCTAGATTTAAAGACAGCTTAAGTAATACTTCTTTAAAATGATCAGGTAAGTCCTTTAAAGAAGTTTTATTTGATACCAAATCTTGTATTTTTTCTTTTAATTCTAGCTTTTCTTGGGCTTCTAAATTTAAGTTATCAATTTGAATATTTAGAGATTCATCGATTGATCTAAATGCGCATCCCGGTGGGTCAAGGTTTTGAATAATTGAGAGCACTGCATCAATCTCATGATCTTCAATATCAGTATGAAAATCCTCTAAGACTATTCTTTTAATATCTTCATAATCTAACTCTGGATCTAATCTTCCATTTTCCTCAATCGAATCTATTAAAAATTCACCAATTAGATTCTCAATCTGATTTAAAGACTCAATTGCAAGTTGATCAAATAATTTTTGTTTTAATTCTGTTTGATCGATATCTAGAGAGAATCGATTTTCAAATCCATCATTTGCATATAAGGTATTTTTATACCTATCTACTAAAAATTCATCTTTAAAATATTTTATTTGTTTGTCATCTTCTATTAAATAATTTTCTATGAGTTCATTAAGTTTCGAACTGATCTCAAAGCCACTTAGAGATAATAATTTAATTTGATTACCAAGGTTTGCGGTAATATTCAGAGAAAGTTTCTGTTTCTGCTTTAAACTTTGTTTCACGTCTTAAGACTGGAAGTTGTGTCCGAGATAAACTTCCTTGACCGTAGGATCTTGAGCAATATCATCAGGATTGCCATTGGCTATTATTTTACCTTTGTTAACCACTATAACTTTAGTACAAATATTCATAGTATCTCTAACATTATGATCACTAATCAATACACCTATATCCTTTTGATTGAGCTTCTGAATAGTTTGTTTTAAATCTGAGACTGCCAGAGGATCAATGCCAGCAAAGGGCTCATCTAATAGTATAAATTTGGGATCGGATGCAAGCGACCTAGCAATTTCTGTTCGTCTTCTTTCGCCACCTGATAACTTTATCCCTTGAGTTTTAGAAAATTCTGATAGATTAAATTCATCCAATAAAGATTCCAGTAATTCTTTTCTATCTTGTGGACTTAAATCCTTCCTTTGTTCCAGCGATGAAAATATATTCTCCTCTACAGTTAGTCCCCTAAAAATAGAAGATTCCTGAGGAAGATAGGATAGGCCCAAAGAAGTTCTCTTGGATATAGATTCTTTGTTGATTACCTCATTACCTAGGTAAATATTTCCTGAATCAGGATTGATCAGTCCTGCAATCATATAAAATAAAGTTGTCTTACCGGCTCCATTAGGCCCCAGAATACCTAAAGTTTCACCCTGACTTACTTCAAAAGTAATTCCTTCGATTACAATCTTATTCGCGTATTGTTTGTGAAGATTTTCAATGCCAAGTTTCATATTTGATTTTTAATTTCAGAATTTATAGATTTTAAGATTTTATTTTCTTGATAGTCGTAATGTATTAAATCTGCTTTTAAGATTAAACCCAGTTGATCAAATGTAGCCTGTCCTTCCAAAATTAAGGTATTGTCTTCTGAGAGAATGATTATTTTATCTGCAGATCCTCTGTAAATAGAATCTACATTTTGAATCTCTAAATTACCATTCTTAAACTCTGCATTAACGGTTTCTGACTGAGTTTCTAAAATCATCCCGTCAGAATTAATTCTTATTGTATTAAAGTTGACCTCAGTTCTTTGATCGGTGGAAATCTTTGAATTAGCTAAATTGAATCCAAGAAACTCAGTATTGATAGTAAAAATATCTTGTTTTCCGCTATATAAAAAGTTTACTGATTGCTCAAATTTTATTGTCTCTAGATTTTCATCATAAATAGCCTTTTCTGAAGTGATATTGTTTTTAGAAAACACACTTTCCAGGGATACATCAACATTTTGTATAAAATATTGTGAATCTCCTTTTACGCGAGCATGATCCCCCTTAAGTTCCACAGACTGATTTGTATTAAAAATATAAAAATTAGGTTTTTCTATATATGAGCTGTACTGATATTTGTTATCAATAATTTCACCACTCAAGTCATAAGATAACGTCGAGTGAATAATAAATAAGAAAGGAAATAGGAAAGTGTTTTTCATTAAACCAATCCTGCTTCAATCAAATCATGCATCCTAATTATTCCAACCGGATTTTTTGTCTTATCTAACACAACAAGAGAGTAGATCTTATTGTTTTGCATAACCTCAAGTGCATCAATGGCCAGGCTATCTTTTGAAATAGATTTTGTTTTTTTTGTCATGAACTTTGATATGGCTTCGTTCAAAGGTTCGTTCTCATTATTGAGTGTTCTCCTTAAGTCACCATCTGTAAAAATACCTTTTAGGGATTTATTGTCTATCACAAGAGCTACTCCAAGGCCTTTAGAGCTTATCTCTATAAGAGTTTTAGATAGTGTCGTTTTCGGATTTACCTTAGGTAGATTTTTTCCTTGAGTCATTAGGTCATCTACTTTTGTTATTAATCTTTTTCCTAGTTTTCCTCCTGGATGAGACTTGGCAAAGTCGTCACTTTTAAAATCTTTAGCCTCTAATAGCGCTACAGCTATAGCATCACCAAGCGCCAAGGCTGCTGTAGTGCTTGTTGTCGGTGTAAGATCCAGAGGGCAGGCTTCCTCAGATATTCCTGTATCTATGTTAATGAGAACATTTCTAGCTATAACGGATGTTTTGGAGCCAGTAATTGAGAAGTAATCACAGCCAACTGATTTTAAGTAGGGCAAAAGGTTTATTATTTCTTCACTTTGACCGGAGTGTGAAAAAATCAAAACTTTATCATTTTTATTGATACCTCCAACATCCCCATGCAGTGCTTCTCCGGCATTGATAAAACTTGATGGAGAGCCGGTACTTGAAAGAGTAGCTGAGATTTTCTTTGCTATATGACCAGATTTTCCTATACCTAAAGTAATAATTTTTCCTTTAGTCTTAAGGAGTTTATTACAAACATCATTAAAATCATTGGAAAGTAATTTAGCTAGTTCTTCCAAGCCTTTAGCTTCAATTTTTAAGGTCTTTCTTGCGGATTTAAGGTGGTTGATTTTTTTCATGAGTTAAATTTATCTAATAAGCAAAGTAAAGTGAAATAAAGTAAGAACTTAAAAAGAAAATACTTATAAAAAAACTAGCCTTTCTTTCTTTCTTTGATACGGAAAAGATAAAGCTAGCGAATAAAAAGGTAACTATAAACAGGACAAGCAGAAGGGGCGACCAGCTGGCATAATTCCAGCCGGCATACATTTCGGGATTAGAGAAGAGTCCTGGGATAGCTAGAACACATAGGCCATTAAATATATTAGACCCAATGAGAGTTCCTGAAACCGTTTCATACCTTCCTTTTAATGCAAGAGAAACTGAAGCCGCAATCTCTGGCAAGCTAGTTCCTATGGCAAGAACAGTGTAGCCAATAAAAAGTTGACCTAAATTATATTCCTCTAGAATTTGATTGGCTCCAAAAGTGATCAGCCATGCTGCCAATACAAGAAATACTAGAGATAGTGCAAGTTTGAAGGTTACTTTCTTTGGTTGTTCTTCATTTTCTTCATCAGAATCAATTTCTATAGAACTATTTTTGTACCAAAACATAATCACTAAAAAAAGAGCAATCAATAAGATTGAGGAAGCAATGATACTAAACGGATCGGTGGCAATAATTACCCAAACAAGCACAGTAGAAGCTAAAAGTATTAATAGATTTTGATATATATCAAGATTTTGTTGGATAGTAAGCTTCTTTAAAGAAACAATTAACAGCATTGATCCAAAAACTAATGACAGGTTGGCCACATTTGAACCAATCACATTCCCAATAACCATTGATCCTTTATTATCAAGAGATACAAAGAAGGTAGTAAGCATTTCTGGCGCCGAGGTCCCAAACGCAATAATCGTAGAGCCAATAAAAAATGGGGATAACCCATAATTTTTTGCAGTCAGAACAGAATATTTCTCCAGTCGTTCAGCACTAATCCATATTAGGGCGACCCCAGAAGCTATTGCGGATATTGCAATTATCATAATTATTTCTTTTTGTTCTAAGAACGAGTTTTCCAGATGATATAATAGTGTTTTAATTTACCAAATCATATTAATCTCTAATGAAAATTCTCCAATTAAAAATATTTGTCTTGATTTTGGCCTTTACTTCAAGCTTGTATGCCAGTGATGATGGCCTTTTAGCCCATCAGTATGCTGAGATGACTCATAATAATATTATCGAGATTATCCAAACGCAAAATGAATTATTCGAAGAAGATCCAGATAGTTTCACAAAACTAATTAGTGATGCCTTCAAGCCAATAGTTGACTTCAATAGAATAGCCAAGAATGTTATGGGAAAACACTCAAAGACGGCTTCAGTAGATCAGATGCAAGCTTTTTCATTAGCTTTTGAGAACAGTCTGCTGGAGACTTATTCAAGTACTCTTGTAGAATTTAAAGATGAGAAAATCAATGTCCTTCCTCCAACGAAACCTCAACAGTCTAAAACTAAAGCGAGAGTCTATATTGAGATAGTGACATCATCTAATACCTATCCAGGAAGGTACAGCATGTATTTAGATTCGGAAGGTCGTTGGAAAATAATCAATATAGAAATCAATGGAATGAATCTCGGAAAAATCTTTAGAAATCAGTTTTATTCACTCATGGAAAAGAACCAAGGCGATATTGATCTTGTAATCAAAAAATGGGTGGCGTCTGTCTAGATGGATAAATTACTCATAAAGGGCGGATCACCCTTGAATGGAACAATCTATGCTTCGGGGGCAAAGAATTCTGCATTACCTATTTTAGCAGCTTCTCTTTTAGCAGATTCTCCATTAAGAGTTGGAAACTTACCGCATCTTAATGATGTAACGACAATGCTAGAACTGCTTGGCTCAATGGGAGTGGAAGTCATGTTAAGTGATGAGATGGAAGTGCAAGTGGATACTTCTAACATTAAAAATCTGAATGCTCGTTATGAATTGGTGAAAACCATGCGAGCCTCCATTCTTGTTTTAGGACCTTTATTAGCAAAATTTCAACAAGCAACAGTTGCTCTACCGGGAGGTTGTGCAATTGGCAGTAGGCCAGTTAATCTTCATATAGAAGCTATGAGAGCCATGGGTGCAGAGATAAATATAGAGGATGGAAACATCAAGGCAAGTGTTAATGGCAGACTCAAAGGAGCAAAGATTATATTTGAGCCAGTAAGTGTTACAGCTACTGAAAATGTACTTATGGCGGCTAGTTTGGCTGAGGGTAAAACGATCATTGAAAATGCAGCAAGAGAACCCGAGGTAATAGATCTGGCTAATTGTTTGATAGAAATGGGTGCAAACATTAAAGGCGCAGGAACAGACCAGATTGTTATTGAGGGAGTTGAGCAATTAAATGGTGCAAGTTTTAGTGTCATGCCAGATAGGGTAGAGGTTGGAACTTATTTAACAGCTGTGGCTATGACTGGAGGCAGAGTAAAGATAAAGTCGGCTAAACCTGAATATTTATCATCAGTTATTTTGAAGCTAGAACTTACAGGAGCAGAGATTACTCTTGGTGATGACTGGGTAGAAATTTATATGGGTAAAAGTAAACCAAAAGCAATAAGTCTTACTACAGGGCCTTATCCTTCCTTCCCAACTGATATGCAAGCACAATTTGTTTCTTTAAATGCTGTAGCTCAAGGAAACTCTACTGTAACCGAGACTGTTTTTGAGAATAGGTTTATGCACGTCCAAGAGATTGCAAGAATGGGAGGCAATATAACTCTTAAAGGTAACACAGCTGTAATTGAAGGTATCGATAGACTTCAGGGAGCACCTGTTATGGCAACTGATCTTAGAGCTTCAGCAAGTTTAGTATTGGCTGGACTTGTTGCAGAAGGGCCAACAGTTATAGATAGAATCTATCATATTGATAGAGGCTATGAAAGAATCGAAGAAAAGCTAAAAATGCTTGGTGCTGACATCGAAAGGATATCTTAGGCTTGAATATGAAAGAAAATGATTCATTTATATTAGCTTTACCTAAGGGCAGAGTCTACGATGACTTTATTCCTTCTCTGCAAGAAACACAATTTGCACTCAAAGATGATCCGAAGAAATCTAGGAAAATGCTATTGGATACCAAGCATCCCAAGGTAAAGGTTCTTGTAATAAGAGGTTGGGATGTTCCAACTTATATAACTTCGGGGTCTGCCCATTTAGGTGTGGTAGGTAAAGACATTCTCATGGAAAAAGAAGAAGAAGAATTTGTTGAACTGTCAGACTTAGGCCTAGGAAATTGCAGACTATCCTTAGCTGGGACTAAGAATATTCTTTCAGGCTCTAGTAAATTAAGAATAGCGACAAAATATCCTAAAAGTGCAACTAAATTTATGAACTCAATCGGTATACAAGCAGAAATAATTTATCTAAATGGAGCCCAAGAAATTGCACCAATATTAGGTCTCTCAGATGCAATTATTGACTTAGTTGATTCAGGTGCAACACTCAAAGAGAATGGCTTAAAAGAAATTCAGACTATTTCCGAAATCTCTACAAGGTTAATAGCAAACAAAGCCTCACTAAAAACAAGATCTGATCTCATCAATGAAATAAAAGATTCGCTTGATACATGTTAACTTTCAGTGCTCTAAAATATGAAGATGATTCTTTCCATGAAAGATTTAATTCTTACATCGATCGAAAAAACCAAATCTCAAATGAGGTTGCAGCCACTGTAGCGAAAATTATTTTAGAAGTAAGGACTAACGGAGATAGTGCTCTGAGATCTTTCACTAAAGACTTTGATAATTTTGATTGTGATAACTTCTTAATTTCTCAACAAGAATTTGATCAAGCCTCAGATAACTTAGATCATGAGCTAATAGAATCATTGGAATATGCTTTTGAAAATATTTCGAATTATCAGTTTAAATGCTACGAAAGTTTAAATTTAGAGCCATTTACTGATGATGTAAAAAGAAAATTTAGGGTTATAGATTCAGTTGGAATGTACATACCTGGTGGGCAAGCTTCTTATCCATCAACTGTTTTAATGGCAGCGGCTCCGGCTTTGGCTTGCGGTGTAAGAGATATTTCACTTACAACACCCGCTCAAAATGGATTGTTGAATTCTTTAACAATAGCCGCGGCAAAAGTAGCAGGTGTGAATAAAATTTACAAAATAGGTGGCGCTCAAGCTATAGCTGCACTCGCATTGGGAACAGATCAAGTATCTAAAGTAGATAAAATCATAGGACCTGGAAATGCATTTGTTGCAGAAGCAAAAAAACAACTTTTTGGTGAGGTCGGTATAGATTCCATCGCAGGACCTTCTGAGATTGTTATTCTTGCTGATGATACTTCTGATCCTGAAACAATAGCGTGGGATCTAATGGCACAATCAGAGCATGATTCAGATGCATCTGCAGTTCTGATTTCATCTTCAGATAAATTAATAGATGAAGTAAAAAAAATAATAAATGAAGAGATTGTGTCTCTTCAAAGACATCAAATTATTAAAGATGCCATCCAGTCCAATGGTTTATTTATTTCAATTAATGATTTGGGGCAGGCAAAAGAGATTATCAATAGGATTGCACCGGAGCACCTCCACATCGCCTTTGACCATAATCATTACGAAGAGGAAGGCAGCTTAGTTGCAGGCTTAATAATGAAAGGCAGAGATTCGGCAATTTCCTTATCTGATTATGTATTGGGTCCTAGTCATATTCTCCCCACAAATTCATCATCAAGATTTAGTTCTCCTTTATCCGTTGAAGATTTTTTGATTAGTTACAGTTACGTATCTCTCAATAAAAATAAGGATATTAATCAATTTAAAAAATATGTAGATCATACATCTAAGATTGCAAGAGCTGAGGGGTTAACGGCACATGCAATTGCTGCTGAGAAAAGACTAAAAATTTAATCTGCCATCTTGGCTGTAAAAACTAATTCTAAGAACTCTTGCTTTCTTTGGATATTCAACTTAATGACATCGCCTGGTTTAGACCTTGCAAAGGTCTTATATAAGTTGTTGTAAGAAGGATCGCTGTCATTTATAGAAATCAAAATATCTTTTTTTTGAAGACCTCCTATATCGGCAGGGCCATTAGTAACAACTGATGAAATAACTAGCTTACCTAGAGTTATTAAACTCTGTTTGTCTATGCTGAAGCCAAGCCAACCTCGCCTTACCTCCCCATATTGAATGAGATCGCTTATTATTTCTAAGGCATTTGTTGACGGAATAGCTAATCCAATACCTTCTGAACCTCCACTTGAAGATCTGATCAAAGTATTGATGCCTATTAATCTTCCTTGAGTGTCTATGAGAGCGCCACCAGAATTACCCTTATTTATTGAAGCATCAGTCTGAATATAATTAGAGTAAGGATTTTCAAACTCTCTTCCGGTTGCACTAATAATACCCATACTAACTGATTGACCTAGTCCATAAGGATTGCCTATAGCTAAAACAATATCTCCTATTTTAACTTTGTCAGAATCATCTATTTCTATTGATGGAAAAGTTGCTTCACTATTGTTTATTTTAAGCACAGCTAGATCCGTACCTCTATCGATACCAATTAGCCGTGCCTTGTATTTTTTTCCATCGAACAACTCAACCGTTATTCTTACAGTCAGATCTCCAATTACATGCTGATTTGTTAAAATATATCCATCTGAACTTAAGATAACTCCAGATCCCAGGCTGGTTTTAATACTGTTGCTTTTGTCATCAAAAATTGAGTTAAAGCTTCTTGTTTTTCGTCGATCTTTCTCTCCAACTATCTGATCACTATAGATATTCACTACAGCAGGAGAGGCCCTTGCAATTGCTTGATTGTAGGAGTAACCGATTAATATTTTGTCTTTATTAGATACATCGTCTTCATTGGCTATGTATATATAAGAAATAAGAAAGCCTAAAATACCTCCTAATATTAAGAAAATTAAATAAAAATAAATTTTTTTGATATTAAACATGTCTTTTTTTAACGTTTGATTCATGGAAAAGATACATTATTACTGACTTGATTGCATAATTTTGTAAAGTTATAGTTGAATAAGATAGTTGTAAGCATTAAAATGCGCGCGCCCACGCAGAATTTCAACAATAAATTATCTTAATGAGAACACAAAGCTACAAAAGAACCGATATAGAAGAGTCCTGGTTACTAATAGATGCTAAGGGCAAAACCCTTGGAAGGCTGGCCTCTGAAGTTGCGAGCATATTATCAGGTAAGAATAAACCTGAATATACTCCTAATGCAGATCTTGGCGATTTTGTTGTAGTAGTCAATGCTAATGAAATACATGTAACAGGAAAGAAATTAGACCAAAAAATTTATTATAGACACTCAGGATATCCTGGTGGAATAAAGTCTAAACCGTTAAGGGATATTATGGAAAACTCAGCCAGCGACGCAATAAAAAGTGCCGTTAAAGGCATGCTACCAAAAAGTAAATTAGGCAGACAAATGTTCACTAAACTAAAGGTGTACAATGACGACAACCATCCACATGCTGCTCAAAAACCAGTCACTTTAGATATATAGGAAAAATAAATTGGATCAAATCATAACAGTAGGTAGAAGAAAAACCTCAACAGCAAGAGTCTTCCTTCAAAAAGGAACTGGTGAAATTATAGTCAATAAGAAAAAATTAGAGACTTATTTTGGAAGAGAAGTTGCGCAGATGGTAGTAAAACAACCTCTAGTCACAACAGAACTTGTTAAGGGCATTGACATCAAAGCAACAGTTGCTGGCGGTGGAAGTTTTGGACAAGCAGGTGCAATTAGATTAGGAATTGCTCGCGCATTAGTGGAATACGATGAAACATTAAAGCCTATATTGAAAGCAGAAGGGTTTTTAACGCGAGATTCAAGAAAAGTTGAAAGGAAAAAAGTTGGTCTAAGGAAGGCAAGAAAAAGACCTCAATACTCAAAAAGGTAATATGCAACCAAAATCTCCTCCTAATCCGGGAAGAAGAAAATTTCTTATAGGTGCTACTTCAGCAGTAGGAGCAGTTGGTATTGCTGGTGCGGCAGTTCCTTTTATTAGCGCATTCAACCCCAGCGCAGCAGCTGAAGCAGCAGGAGCGCCAGCAGTAGCCGATATCAGTCGGTTGTCTCCAGGAGAAATGATAATCGTTGAATGGAGAGGAACCCCGATCTATGTGGTAAAACACTCTGAAGAATCTATAGATAAAATAGATATGAATTTAGAAAGACTAGCTGATCCAGACTCAGAAATTGAAGCTCAACCGATCTATGCAAAAAATAAGTATAGATCAAGAAAAGTGGGGATATCTGTTCTGTCAGCAGTTTGCACTCATCTTGGATGTGCGCCAAAATACTATCCTCAATTAGGCGTTGTAGATTTTGACCAAGAATGGCAGGGAGGTTTTTTCTGCCCATGTCATGGCTCTAAGTTTGATCTAGCCGGAAGAGTTTATGCAGGAGTACCTGCACCTGATAATTTGACTGTGCCCCCCCACTATTTTAAATCTGATAACATTTTAGTTATTGGAGAAGATGGAGATTTAGTCTAATGGTCACAAAATTAATGAATTGGTTTGATGATAGATTGCCTTTAACAGCAACTATCGAGAGACATCTTACAAAATATCCTGCTCCTATCAATATGAATATTTGGTATCTTGCAGGTGTTTTACTTGTTGTTGTATTGGTAATTCAATTGGCTTCGGGTATATGGCTTTTAATGAACTATGAACCTACTGCTGAGGGAGCATTTGCTTCAATACAATACATCATGAGGGATGTTCAGTATGGTTATATCATACGTTATATGCACACCACTGGTGCTTCTGCATTCTTTGCGTTGATATTCCTGCACATGTTTAGGGGGATGATGTACGGTTCTTATCAGAAACCGCGAGAGCTGTTATGGGTTCTTGGATGGATAACTTATCTCTTACTCTGCATGTTAGGTTTTACTGGATATGTTCTTCCATGGGGACAAATGTCCTTTTGGGCAGCTCAGGTAATAATGTCTCTATTCGGATCTATTCCTTATATTGGAGAAGACTTACTTACTTGGATCAGGGGAGATTATTTAATCTCGGGTATCACATTAAATAGACTTTTTGCTTTCCATGTTGTCCTTTTGCCATTGGCACTAATAGCAGTTGTTTTCGTTCACATTCTTGCACTTCATGAAGTTGGATCAAATAATCCTGATGGAGTAGACGTCAAAAAATTTAAAGATGAGGATGGCGTTCCCCTGGACACTAAACCTTTCTTCCCTTATGACATAACTCATGACCTCTATGCCATAGGTGTTTTCTTAATATTTTTTGTTGCAATAATGTTCTTTTATCCTGATGGAGGAGGGTATGTAATCGAATACGTAAATTATGAAGCAGCTGATAATTTAAAGACCCCAGAGCATATCGTTCCTTCATGGTACTACACACCTTATTATGCAATGTTAAGAGCCATTACCTTCCCGGTTCTTGGTCTCTCAGCTAAATTTCTTGGTTTTGTGGTTATGGCTGCAGGTATAGCTATATTCGTCGCCCTCCCTTGGTTAGATAGGAGTCCTGTCAAATCAATTAAATACAAAGGTATCTACAGCAAATTCTTTTTGACGCTATTTGTAATCAGCTTCTTCGTTTTAGGATATCTAGGTTCAGTTGCATCCACTCCACTTGGAACTTTACTGGCGCAGTTTTTTACAGTTACGTATTTTTCTTATTTCCTTTTGATGCCTATTTATACCAAATATGAAACCTGCAAGCCTGTCCCAGACAGAATTCAACTTTCATGAGAAATATTTCGTTAATTATAGGTATATTTGCAGTTAGTCTAATAGCAAGTAACATGAGTGCGGCGGGCGGTGCGGCCTGTGGAAACTATTTATCCGAAGATGGCCTTACCAAAGGTGAATGCGATAAAGCTTATGTTGATGCAACCGATAAGTCTTCTCTTCAAAGAGGTGCTCAAATTTATATGAATTACTGTTTGGGATGTCACTCTCTAAAATATGCCAGATATAAAAAGGTTTCTGAAGATTTAGAGATACCTCTAGATATGTTTGAAGATAATCTTATTTTTGGTGATCAAAAAATGGGTGATTTAATTCAAGTAGGTATGGATCCAAAGGAAGCAAAAGAGTGGTTTGGAAATACTCCTCCTGATTTAACTTTAGAGGCTGGTCTCAGAGGTCCTGATTGGGTTTACACTTATTTGAAGAGTTTCTATATTGATGAATCAAGACCTTTAGGAGTAAATAATAAGGTTTATGAAAATGTTGGAATGCCTCACGTTCTGGTCGATCTTCAAGGAACCCCTCAATCAGTATGTAGACAGGTACCATTTGTTGCAGACAATGGAGGTATTAGACAAGATCCTCTCACCGGAGAGAGACTTACCCAAGAACAATGTGGTTTTCTTGAGGTTGAAGCTGGAACTGGAGAGTTAAACCCTGAAGAGTTTGATGAGGCTATGCTGGATTTAACAAACTTCTTGGCTTACATGACAGACCCTATGAAAACAGAAAGAGAATCAATTGGAACTTATACTCTGTTGTACTTATTTATTTTCACAATGCTTAGTTATCTTCTCTATAGAGAATTTAAGAAAGATCTTCACTAATTTCCCAATCGGAGTTTTTATGGTATCGCTTAGTAATAGAACGTCAATGGCACTTTTTTCAGATCCAATGGATCACTATAGTCATAGAGTAAGGATAGTAATGGAGGAAAAGGGCGTAACTAGCGAAATTATTGATTCAGACACAAATGACTTGAGTAATGAGATTTTGGAAGTAAGTCCTTATGCAGAACTACCTGTCTTAGTTGATAGAGATGTATGTTTATACGACTCTCTTATTTTGATGGAATATTTGGATGAACGTTTTCCTCATCCACCTCTTCTTCCTGTTTATCCCGTCTCAAGGGCCCATATAAGATTATTTATACAACGAATAGAAAAAGATTGGTGCGGAATTTTTGATGAATTAATAAGTGGTAATCAAACCGAGGCAAAAGCAAAAAAACTGCGTGCAGATTTAAAATCACAGATCCTTGGAATGTCTTTAATTCTCAAAGAAAAGCCTTATTTTATGTCGGATGAATTTAGTTTGGTGGATTGTTGCATAGCACCTATTCTTTGGAGATTGCCTCTTATAGATATTGAACTTCAAAAAGATACTAAAACTAAGCCAATTTATGCCTACATGCAAAGGGTGTTTACTAAGCCTTGTTTCATTAACAGTCTTTCGGAGCTAGAGAGAGATATCAGATCAGATTAAAGATTAAAGAATCTCAATACCTTCTTTAGATATTCTGAAAACATAAGCCTCTCTCGTTATTTTGTTGTTGTTGGGATTTATTTTTCCAGTCAAACCTTTATAAATATAATTTTGATTGTTGTTCGTGCCATATTTCAACATGATGATTTCAAATGCGTCATAACCTATAGCAAACTCTCTTGTCTTTTTAGATCTCTTAAGATGTAAGGGCACCTTAATCGGCATCATGAAAGGTATGTCTGAGTTAATTGAACTGATCAAATCATCATCCTTGAGCTTATAAGAAATATTATTTTTCCAACTACTTAATATGAAAGTTGGTAACTCATTCTCTGCTATGTAATCCAGAGCTGGTTTCAAATTTCTTGCTTCATTAAGCCCTACGGACAGAAAAACAGCATCTATATCTTCTCTCGTCCTCGCGTCACCTTTAATTTGTCTAGATAATCTCCTAGATAATTTTCTTAATCTTTCTTTGCTTCTATTTGCCATCAAGAGGTCTTCAAAAAGATCTTGGCTACTTATCTTACTGCCATAAGTTTTTTGCTCAACAACCCGGTGATTTTTTTCTAAGATAGATTTTGCAATATTAAATTTATCTAATGTTTTATTACTATCAATAATTACAAGACCTTTGGTTGAAGAGATGAGATTAACCAATCTTTCCTTTTCCTGTTCACGAGAAATTACGAAATTATTGTCAAACTTTAACTGACTATAAATATTATTAGATATTAATAATGTTTTTGTATTCGAGAGACCACCTAAACAGCTATAGTCTTGTCCTATTTTATTGGTGGGATCAATCTCAAAAATTATGCTTAAATCAATATTTTCATTACTTTCACATAATTTTGAATTAAGAGAAGATAAAATTATTTTAGGTTGATAATTAATTTTTGAGTTATAAAAATATAAGTTTTCAAAAAACCCTTTGATCTCATCGGGCAATCTATAATTATCATTATTTTCTAGGTAATATAATTTTATTACTTTTGGCAGAGAGTTTGTTTTATAGTTAATTTCTGGTTTCTCAAACAATGTATCAATTGATTCCCCCTGATCACTCTTTGGAATGCTAGAACATCCGCTGATTAAGGCGATGAGCAAAATTAAAATTTTATTTTTCATAAATTCATGAGTAAAGATTACGGGTCTCTTTTTGTAGTTTCAACGCCAATTGGTAATTTAGATGATATTACATTAAGGGCGATTGAAGTGCTCAATAAAGTTCATCTTTGTGCTGCTGAGGATACAAGAGTGTCTAGAAAGCTTTTAAGTAGATACAACATAGATACTAAACTTACTTCTTATCATAAGTTTTCTGAAAAAACTAAAACTACTTTTTTAATCAATGAACTCAAATCAGGGAAAAATATTGCTTTGATTAGCGATGCAGGAACTCCTTTAATTTCAGATCCTGGTCATTATTTGCTTCAAGCAGCCATAGAAATTGGAATTACGGTTATTCCCATACCAGGTGTAACCTCTGTGATAGCTGCTGCTAGTGTTTCAGGCTTTAATCTAGAAAATTTAAGTTTTTATGGGTTTTTTCCGCGTAAAGAAAAAGAAAAAAAAATACTCTTAAAAAAAATATCTTCTACTTCATCGGTTTCTATTTTTTTTGAGTCCGGCAGACGAATAAATAAGCTATTCGATACTTTATCTGAAGAACTTTCCCCAGAGACTAGAGTTATGGTTGCAAGAGAAATAACGAAACTTCATGAAACTTTCTATAGAGGCGATATCAAAACAGTAAAAGATCTTATCAGCCAATCTGAGTTTGGATCAAAAGGAGAGTTTGTAATTGTTATTGAAGGCATTTATGAAACTATAGAAAATGATATTTCTGAAGAAGACAGAAGAGTATTAGGGATTCTAATGGATAAATTAGATCAAAAATTAGCCTTTGAATTAGGATCAGAAATTTTAAATAAAAAACGAAATGATATTTATAAAATTAAGATTAAAGACTGATCTTCTTTAACTTTGTTTTTAGCTATACAATTAGTTGGAGTCAGCTGGATAATCGCTCAAAATTTTTGAGAGGAAAGTCCGGGCTCCATTGGGCAAGACGCCAGGTAACTCCTGGGAGGTGCAAATCTACGGATAGTGCAACAGAAAATAAACCGCCTTAGATTCTAAGGTAAGGGTGAAAAGGTGCGGTAAAAGCGCACCGCATATCAGGTAACTGTATATGGCATGGTAAACCCCGTCTGGAGCAAGACCAAATAGAGGTCCTTAAGTCAGTCCTGACTGGACCAGGGTAGGTTGCTTGAATTTTGTGGTGACGCAAAATCTAGATGAATGATTATCCACGACAGAACCCGGCTTATAGGCTGACTCACTCTCCAAAAAAAATATTTATTTAAACCTTTTCATATTCAGTAAATTTTGAGTTTTATTGAGTGTACTTTTGTTTTAATTTTAACTAGTAATTTTAATTAAAGTGTGTAAAAGTGTGCCAAAGTGCAAGATAATGTAATATTACTTGCTAATAAGTACATAAAATGAGTATAGGCATATATGGATCTAGTAATTTAACCCTTGATTTAAAGGGCAGAATTATCATACCTGCAAGATATAGAGAGCTTCTAAGAGCAAGTTGTGAGGGAGAAATGATTATTACAAAAGATCCCCAATATCCTGCATTAATAATCTATCCAGGTAAGCTATGGAAAGAGATTTCGCAGAAATTTGAGGCACTTGGAGGCCTTAATCAGAAAGTAAGGTCTATTCAGTGGAAAATATTAGGTAATGCCTCTGTAACCGATTTTGAGGTTGGTGAGAGAATGACACTTCTCATTCCTCAAATTTTAAGAGAATTTGCTGATTTAACTTTGAAAGAAAATGTCGCTCTTGTAGGCATGGGCTCAAAATTTGAACTGTGGAACCTGGATAACTGGGAGAAAAAGCAATCTGGACTCCAAATTAAAGGAGAAGATTTAATAGAGGATCTTCCAATGAGCTTGGAGGAGATACCGTTTTGATCAATACCACTCATGAAGCGGTAATGGTAGACGAAGTACTAGAGAATCTTGTCTCTAAGCAAAATGGTAAATATATAGATTGTACTTTCGGAGCAGGAGGACATTCACTAAAAATTCTTAAAAAACTAAATCAGGATGGAACTTTGATTGCACTAGAGAAAGATAAGTTGGCTACTTTGACTCTATCTACAGAATTTACAGATGATAAAAGATTTAATTTAATTAATGATTCATTTTCTAATTTAAATAAACTCTTTAAAGACGGAGAGATAGATGGAATTTTAATAGATTTAGGTATTTCCTCAACACAACTTGATGATCCCGAGAGAGGATTTAGTTTTCAATCTAATGGACCCCTAGATATGAGGATAGATACATCTCAGGGTCAAACAGCAGCTGAATGGCTTAATTCAGCTACAAAAAAAGAAATTGAAGATGTACTTTGGACCCTAGGAGAAGAAAGAGCATCTAGAAAAATAGCTTCTAAAATCTGTGATTCAAGAGAAAAAAAACCTATTGAATCTACAAAGGAATTATCTGATCTTATTATTTCTTGTGTCTATAAAAGATCGAAAAAGCATCCTGCAACAAATTCATTTAGAGCTATTAGAATGTTTATAAATCAAGAGATATATGAGCTGCAATGTGCTCTTGAAGCTGCCAGCTATATTCTATGTTGTGGAGGCAGATTGGCTGTTATAAGTTTTCATTCTATGGAAGATAGGATTGTTAAGAGATTTTTTCAGGGAAAAGACAGGATAGGTTCAAATATAAAATTTAAATATTTTAAAGAAAAATATTTAAAACCTACCAAAAATGAAATGTCTACAAACCCAAGAAGTAGAAGTGCAATCCTTAGAGTGGCAGAAAAGATATGACGCAAGATAATTACAAAACCATATTTATATCTCTATTGATAATCACTTCTTTTATAAGCTCTTATGCATTGATATTGCAGACATATGAATACAGAAAATCATTTTCTGTATTAGAAAATTTAAAATTGGAAAAAGAAGATCTTTCTTTTCAATCCAACCTTCTCTTAGAGGAGGTAAAGTATTTTAAGAATCATATATCTTTAAGAAAATTTGCTTCTGAAAGTCTAGGAATGACCATTCCTGATTCTGATAAAAATATTTATTTAGACAGGAGTTTGGTTAGATGAGGTCCTTTCTGATCATTTTTTTGTTAATGATGACGGCTTGTTCTGTTCAAAATCATTCTGCGGATCAAAAAATCGTTATAAAGTTTTCAAAAGAAATCATTTCGAATATGGCTATCTTAGAACCAAAAATTTTTAATCACGTACGTAATCTTCAAACAAATAATAAAGATGAAATATTTTCAAATTCTTGGGTGTCAATAATCAAGGCAACTCAAAATTTCAATGAAAAAACATTGATTGAAATCGAAGAACATCAGCCTATAGCTATTTTAGAAAATGATAGATTTCTTACACAAGAAGGAAAGATTATATCTCCTGATGATATGGCAAAAAACCTAAGTCTGATTTCAATCTCTGGTGCAGATGATCAGGTAGAAATATTATTAAAATATGCAAGACTTATGCAAAATGTTCTTAATCTTAAGGGAAATCAATTAAAGCACTTGGGTCACGAAGGAACTGATTTCATAAAAGCAGAAGATAATTACGGAACAAATTATTTATTCAATAAAGGGGATTTCCGGGTTCAGCTCGAACGTCTCGAGCAATTTATACTGTTCGAGCTGAGCTCAGGAAATAAAGACTATAGCAAATATATAGACCTAAGATATAGGAATGCTATTGCTGTAAGTACTGAAAAAATGGAGAAGGCAATATGAGTAATGTAAGCAGGAACGAAATGCTTGTTGGTGTTGATATAGGAACATCAAAAGTAGTAGCAATTGTTGCAGAAGCAAGAGGGTCGCAAATTGAAATAACTGGTCTAGGTACTCACACCTCGAAGGGTCTTAAGAATGGAGTTGTCGTTGATATTGAATCAACAACTACAGCTATAAAAAAATCTATTGAAGAAGCAGAAAGTATGGCGGGTTGTCATATAGGATCATGTTATGTTGGTATCTCTGGGAGTCATATAAGAGGTCTTAATTCTGAAGGAGTTGTTCCAATACGTGACGGTGAAGTCAAGTTCACTGATGTAGATAGAGTGATTGAAACAGCACAGGCCATGGCAATACCTGCAGATCAAAGACTGCTGCATGTATTACCTAGAGATTACATAATAGATAAACAAGACGGTATCAAGGAGCCACTAGGTATGGCAGGTTCAAGATTAGAAGCTAAAGTACATTTAGTAACATGCAGTGAAAATTCGTCTCAAAATATCCATAAATGCATAAGTGCAGCTGGTTTAGATGTTGAAGCATTTGTTTTAGAGCAACTTGCGTCGAGCTACTCAGTGTTAACTGAAGACGAGAGGAATCTGGGAGTTTGTTTAATTGATATAGGTGGAGGAACTACAGACATCGCAGTTTTTGTCGACGGATCTATTTGTTTTACCGATGTGATTCCAATAGCCGGTGACCACGTAACAAATGATATCGCTCAAGCTTTAAGAACTCCACCTACACAAGCAGAAACAATTAAACAAAGATATGGTTGTGCCGTAAGTTCAATGACAAGACCTGAAGAGATTATGATGGTTCCTGGCATGGGAGGAAGACCGGAAAGAGAGTTATCAAGACAAGCATTGGCCGATGTTTTAGAAAGAAGATACGTGGAGATATTTAGCATGGCTCAACAAAAGTTAAGTCTAAGTGGCTTTGATGAATTAATTCCTGCAGGCATAGTATTGACTGGTGGAGCATCAAAAATTGAAGGGGCTACAGAATTAGCAGAAGAGATTTTTCATTCGCCAGTGAGAATGGGCTCGCCTCATTCAGTTGAAGGATTTTCTGAGATTATTAATAACCCAATTTATGCCACATCGGTTGGCCTCTTGCTATACGGAAAGAAGCAAATGCAAGAGGATCATTTAAATTACATACACAGAGACAAGAATATTTTAAATAGGATTTCTAGATGGTTTGGCGGAAATCTTTAACAATTAATCAAAAGAGAGGTTAGATATGAGTGAGTGGGAAATTATAGAGGAAGTTAAAGGCAATGCTTCAATAAGAGTTATAGGTGTTGGAGGGGGTGGCGGAAATGCTGTGCAGCATATGGTCGAATGTGGCATTGAAGGCGCTGAGTTTATTTCCATCAATACTGATAAACAAGCTCTAGATAAAAATGATGCGAGCACTAAACTTATTCTAGGGATGGAGATAACCGATGGACTAGGAGCAGGAGCAAACCCTGCGATTGGAAGAGAGGCTGCTCTTGAGGACAGGGATAAGCTTAGAGATATGCTCAAAGGCACAGATATGGTTTTTATAACAGCTGGAATGGGTGGGGGTACCGGTACAGGGGCGGCCCCAATCGTGGCTCAAGTAGCTAAAGAGCTTGGAATACTTACAGTAGCTGTTGTTACTAAACCTTTTGAATTAGAAGGAGCAAAGAGAATGAAGATTGCTCAAGAAGGCATCAAAGAATTAGTTGAAGAGGTTGATTCATTAATAACAATACCCAATCAGAAACTTTTAGAAGTTCTAGGAGAGGATTGCAGTATGCTTGAAGCATTCAAACAAGCAAATGATGTACTTGGAGGAGCTGTTCGGGGTATTTCGGATATTATAATCAGACCTGGATTAATAAACGTAGATTTCGCTGATGTAAAAACTGTTATGTCCGAAAAAGGAACTGCCATGATGGGTACAGGAACATCAAGCGGACCTGATCGTGCAAGAATAGCAGCTGAACAAGCTGTAGCTAGTAAACTTCTAGAAGATATAAGTCTTAAAGACGCAAAAGGAGTTTTGGTGAATATAACTGCAGGACCTGAACTTTCTTTAGGAGAAATAAAAGCAGTTGGAGATTGTATTAATGAATTTGCTTCTCCAGAAGCGATCATAGTAACTGGAACAGTCTTGGATGAATCATCTTCAAATGATTTAACAGTAACTGTTATTGCTACAGGGTTAAATTCTTCTCTACAGACAGCTACAAATAAACCCCACAGCTTAAATTCTGTAAATGAAAGGAAACCTTTACCTTTGAGTGACGCAGCTAAACAACTTCTAGAAAATCCACCACTTGTAGAAAAGGCTTTGAAAAAAGAAACAGATAATGACGAATATCTCGATATTCCTTCCTTTGTAAGAACTCAACTAGATTAATTAGGAGACTATGTCTACTAGGATTCTCTATTCTTCGGGAAGGATAGTATTTATCCAATTGATAATTCTTTTAGGGTTTTGTTCTCTAATTGCTAGATTGATCTACCTTCAAGTTTATCAGGATATTTTTCTTGATGATCAGGTCTTTAGTAGGCTAGATTCTAATTATTCTCTGTTAGCACCTAGAGGTAAGATTTTAGATAGAAATAATAAAGTTCTTGCGTTGGATGTAAAAGGTTATAGCGTTGGTTTAGATTTCTCTCAATTTACATATGATAAAGAAAATATTATTTTTCTTTCCAGCACTTTAAATCAAGATCCCCTTATCTTACTTGAGGGGTTAAAAAAGCAATCTTCTGGATTCAAAGAAATTAGCAGAAATGTCAATAATCAAATAAGAACAAGTATTAAGAGTCAGAAGATTCCAGGAATTTATTTTAGAGAGAATTTAAGAAGAAGCTATCCGGAGAAAAATATCACTTCTCATGTTGTTGGTCTTACAGATATCGACAGAAGAGGCATTCAAGGTACAGAGCTCGTATTTCATAACGAGCTTTTAGGAAAAGAAGGCAGCTTTCAAGGAATTAAAGGTTCAAGAAATAGTAAACTTGAAGGTAAAAGAATAGAAGCTGTTTCAGGAAATGATATTCAATTAACTATCGATATAAATATCCAATCAATTGCTTATCATGAACTAGATAAGGTAATTAAAAAATATAATGCCAAGGCAGGATCAGTAGTTGTCATTGAGCCTAAATCGGGCGATATACTTGCTTTAGTAAATCATCCTTCTTTCGATCCCTCTAATAGAAAAAACTTTCATGATATGTCTATACTTAGAAATAGAGCAACAATAGACGTTTTCGAACCAGGTTCTGTTCTCAAACCTTTGGCCATGTCTGCAATTCTAGAATCAGGAAAAATACATGAAGATTTAATAGTCAACACCTCTCCAGGGTGGATTGAGTTTGAAGGTTACAAAACAAGTGATTTTCGAGATTATGGTCAGCTCAAGCTCTCAGAAATTATCTCTTATTCAAGTAATGTTGGAATGATCAAATTATGTGAAGATCAGGATATAAAACATCTAGTAAATTACTATAAAAAATTTGGCATTGGTAGATATCCTACGTCTATTATGCTGCCAGCAAGAGAAGGCTTTTTACCTCACGAAACTCAATTTACTTTAAGAGATAAAGTGAGTTCTTGTTATGGTTACGGAATGACTTTATCGGCCCTTCAGATTGCACAGGCCTATTCGGTTTTTGCCAATCAAGGAAATTTTGTAGAGTTAAATTTATTTAAAGAAAATTCTTTTGCTGAACCTTTAAATGAAAGAGTTATCAATGTAGATACAAATCAAAAAATAGTGGATATGCTTGTTAGTACTGTTAACTCACAAGAAGGAACTGCCTCTAAAGCTAAACTAGCAAAATGGGTAGTCGCAGGTAAAACTGGTACTGCCAAAGAAACTATGGAAACTGAGACTACTTACACGGCAACATTTGCAGGTTTTGTACCACATGATAGCCCAGAATTTTTGGCAGTCGTTGTATTGCATGGACTTGCTGGTGATGATTACTCTGGCGGTAAAGTATCCGCCCCTTTATTTTCCAGTATTATGGAGCAAATATTTTTATTAAGGGACCTTAAGATATAGATGCAAGCTTCTGATTTTTTATTTGAACTATCTGATCTAAAGGGTTTTCAGGACGTAGAAATTTCGAGTCTTCATATTGATAGTCGATCTTTATCTCCTGGCGGTCTTTTTTTTGCGCTTAAAGGGCAGGAGAAAGATGGCATTGATTTTGTAGATTCAGCATTAGAAAAAGGAGCTGCTTTAGTCATATCTGACAACAAGATCAGTGCAAAGAGTAAAAATATTATTTACTTTCCCGATTTAAGGGAATACTTAGGTTTATTTGCTTCAAGATTTTTCGGTCTTCCAAGCACTAAACTGAAAATAGTATGTGTTACTGGCACGAATGGAAAAACAACCTCTGTTGAGAGTTTCTCTAGCATGAGTAATCTATTGCAAAGTAAATGTGGTTTCATGAGCACGATCAATTCTTCTATTGATGGTTATGAGCTTAGAGAATCAGTTTTGACAACAGAGCATCCAATCCAGATCAATAGTTTCTTGCGAGATGCTCTAAATAACAAAGTCTCATATATTGCCATGGAAGCGTCTTCTCATGGCTTAGAGCAGAATAGGTTGGCTGGGCTAGAAATAGATTATGCTATTTTAACCAGTTTTTCTCACGATCATTTAGACTATCACGGAAGTTTACAAAACTATCAAAATTCAAAAAAGAAACTATTTTATGACTTATCACCAAACAACAACATCATTTGTATAGATAGCGAATTTGGTGCAAACCTGTACCAAGAACTCAAGAAATTCAATCAAAACACTTATAGTATTTCTATTGAGAAAGAGGCAGATTTCTATGCCACATTTGAGAAAAGTGATGGAGGTCTCAATGTAAATCTGAAAGCTTTTGAAGAAAGCACTAATTTCGAACTAGGTACAATTTCTAAATATCTTGCTTCAAATATTATTTGCTCTATTGCCGTTCTTGTCTTGGAAGGAAGAACTCTTAAAGAAATTTCAAGCATCACTCAAGACATACAACTACCCAAGGGCAGATTAGAGAGAATCTTTCATGAAAAGAACCCAATCTATATTGACTATGCTCATACTCCTGACGCGCTGGAATGTGCATTAAAAGAAATCCGAAGCAATCATGAAGGTTTGATTTGGTGTTTATTTGGATGTGGTGGGGATCGTGATAAACAAAAAAGACCCTTAATGGGTTCTGTGGCTGAACAATATGCCGATGTAGTTATATTGACTAATGATAATCCAAGAAGGGAAGATGAAAAAGCGATCATTAGCGATATTCTTTCAGGGACAGAATCCTCAGAAGATATTTTAATATTTCCTGACAGAAGAGAGGCAATAGAAAAGATTCTTACTGAATTTAAGAAAAGTTCAAATAAAGATGTATTATTAATTGCAGGAAAGGGGCACGAATCTCATCAAAATATCGGAAACGAACTCCTAGAGTTTAATGATAAAGATATAGTAACTGAATTCTTGAAAACGAAATAAATCATGGATTTAAACCAGCTAGCTCAAATCTCTAAAGGTAGGCTCATTGGTAAATCTGTTAACTTTGAAGGATTTAGTATAGATTCCAGAACCATCGGTCCAGGTGAATTATATATTTCTTTATTAGGTAAAAATTTTGATGGCCATGAATTCTTAGCGGAAGCAAAACACAAGGGTGCTTCAGCAGCTGTTGTAAGTCAATCAACCCATATAGATTTGCCGCAAATTCTTGTCGATGATACCTTTAATTTTATGAGGAGTGTTGCTGCCTACAACAGAAATCAATTTAAAGGTAAGGTGATTGGAATCACTGGAACAAATGGCAAAACAAGCACTAAACAAATCATCTTTAGTCTTCTGAATAAAGATGACAACTGCCATAGAACATTGGGGAACATGAATAACCAGATAGGTGTCCCTTTTTCTTTGCTCAGCTTACAAAATAATTATCAATATTCTGTGATTGAAATGGGAACTAGCGAACCGGGTGAAATAGAAATATTAACCAGGCAAGTAAATCCAGATATTGCTGCTATAACTAATGTATCAATGGGACATTTAGAAGGTCTTATGGATACAAATTCTATTGCTCTAGAAAAAGGAAATATTTTAGATTTCCAAACAAATAATGGAATTGCTTTTTTACCAAAAGACTCAAATTTTTATCAATCCTGGAAACACAAGACTAACGCAAAAGAAGTTTTGTCATTTGGTTTTGACAAAGAATCTGATTTTAGGATATCGGGAATAAAGTCAGATTTAGAGAATAATCTTACTAGTTTTAATTTATATTTTGATGGCTCAAAAGAAGAGCTGCTTATAAATGGCATTGGATTTCATAACACGCTGAATGCCGCCTTATCTTTTGGAGTAGCTTTTCATTGTGGTATTGGATTATCTCAAATCAAAGAGAACCTTAAAGCTGTAGATCTTCCTCAAAGAAGGTTGTCGGTGTTTAAATTAAAATCTGATTCAATTTTAATAGATGATTCTTACAATTCTAATCCTGCCTCGTTAAAGAACGCTCTAGACTTATTAGAAGAAAAGAAAGGAAAGAAAATTTGTGTTCTTGGAGAAATGAAAGAATTAGGAGAACAGTCTGCTGAGATTCATAAAGAAATTTATCATTATGCTAAAGATAAAACAGACAAAATCCTTCTCTTGGGTGATATATGGTCTTCCATTGATTTAGATGAAACAGATTCTTTAATAATTTTTGATAATCATGACGAGATATATGATTACTTAGTTTCAGTATTAGACCAGAACACTATATTATTAGTGAAAGGTTCAAGATCAACAAGAATGGACCTTATTGCCGATAAACTAAAAAATTAAATGCTACTACCATTATTTGAATACCTTTCCGAGTTTTTTGGCCCTTTTCGTGTCGTTGAGTTTCTTTCTACTAGAGCAATATTAGCAACATTAACATCGTTAATTTTTTCATTAATCTTGGGTCCAAGGTTTATAAATAAAATGAAAGATATACAGGTTGGGCAGGTTATAAGAGAAGAGGGCCCTGAAACTCATCTTTCTAAACAAGGAACTCCAACTATGGGGGGAACACTAATACTTAGTTCTATATTCCTAAGCGTAATTTTATGGGGAGACTTAGAAAATAGATATTTATGGGTAGCATTTCTAACGGCAATGTTCTTCGGTATTCTGGGCTGGGTAGATGATCGTTTAAAGATAAAATATAAATCTAGTGATGGACTATCCGCTTCTAATAAAATTTTTTGGCAGTCTATTATTGCTCTCATTGCATGCTCCTACTTGTACATAAGCCAAGAAAATATATCTGAAACTAGTTTGATAGTTCCGTTTTTTAAAGATGTCTCTATTCCTTTGGGATTAGGTTTCATAGTTCTTTCTTACTTTGTAGTCATAGGAACTAGTAATGCTGTTAATTTAACCGATGGATTGGATGGACTTGCAATCTTACCTTGTGTAATGGTAGCTGCAGGACTAGGAATAATAGGTTATCTAGCAGGAAATATTATTTATTCAGATTTTCTAAATATACCTTATTTGCCCGGTACAGGTGAGATGATAGTATTTTGTGGTGCTTTGGTAGGAGCAGGAATAGGTTTTCTTTGGTTCAATACATATCCTGCCCAAGTTTTTATGGGTGATGTAGGTTCTCTGTCTCTAGGAGCTGCTTTAGGTATTGTGACTGTGATTATAAGACACGAATATGTACTTCTGGTAATGGGCGGGTTATTTGTAATCGAAGCATTATCAGTTATTGTTCAAGTAGCTTCATTTAAGATGACAGGTAAAAGAGTATTTAATATGGCTCCTTTGCATCATCATTATGAGTTAAAAGGCTGGCCCGAACCAAGAGTAATTGTCAGGTTTTGGATTATTACATTCATGTTAGTTCTGCTTGGATTAGCTCTTCTTAGGCTTAGATAGAAAGGGTGGAAGAGAAATTTCCATTAGTCATTGGCTTCGGTGCAACAGGCTCTTCATTAATAGACTATCTATCTAATTCTTACGAAAAAATATTTTTGATAGAGGACTGGCAAGATAATCCTAATCTAAAAAGAATTATCCAAGAGATTCCTAAAGTCGTTATTAATCCGAAACTAGATCAAGATCTATTTTCACAGGTCTCAAAGATTTATCCAAGCCCAGGAGTGCCAAGTGACCACGTAATTTTCGGTCATGCAAAAAAAAATAAAGTACAAGTTTCATCAGATATACAAGAATTTCTTGAAACTCATAAAAGTACAAAGATATTAGTTACAGGAACAAATGGTAAGACCTCTACCTGCCTATTAATTAAGCACTTATTTGAGTTTTTTTATCCCAATTTAAAAATAGCTGCTTTAGGAAATATAGGAGAACCTGTACTTGATTATTTAGAAAAAGAGGTTGATGTCTCTATTATTGAAGTTTCGAGTTTTCAGCTCGAATTATTAAATCAAATTGAATTTGAAATAGGCTTACTCTTAAATATGGAACAAGATCATTTAGATAGGCATGGAACCTTTGAAGATTACAAGGCAATAAAAGAAAAGGTCTTGAAGCATTCCGCTTTTAATATTTCTTTTAATAATAGAAATTTTTTAGGTAAAGATTACAAGAATTATCATAATCATGAGTTACCAAAAGGTTTTTTCGAGTCTTCTACTCTATCAAACTGGACTCTACATGATAAACAGAATTTAAGAGCTGGCATTGAGGTTTTAAATACATATTCAAAGCACTATAAGAGCATTGAAAATAACAAAAATCTCTATGAAGATATCCTTAAGAGCCTTAAGAGCTTTAAAAAATTACCGCATAGATTTGAGTTTGTTAATCAATTTGAAGGCGTTAGCTTTATTAATGACTCAAAAGCTACAAATATTGATGCAATGATAAAAGCAGTCAGTTCAGCCAATCAATATAGTCAAGACGGCAATATCTATCTGATTTGTGGAGGAGACCTTAAAGGGCAGGATATTCTTTCTGCAGATTTATCGGAGTTAAGTAATGTAAAAAATATACTTATTTACGGACAGGACAAAGAAACTATTTTTAATGCAATGAATAAATACTCAGAGTGCTTGAGTGTACCAGACTTAGAGTCTGCATTTAAAAACATAGTATCAATGGCAAAAGAAGGTGATTATGTTTTGCTCTCACCTGCATGCTCAAGTTTAGATATGTTCAGTGATTATCGAGAAAGAGGAGACAGGTTTAAGCGACTTGTGAACGATCTCTAGATGGACAGATTAAATTTTTTTCACAATTTTGACTATCTCAAACTAGATTTCGTATTAATTTTTTTATTCTTAACGCTAAGCTTTTGTGGTCTTTTAATTTTAGCTTCTGCGGCTGTGCATTTCTCAGATTTAATATATGGAAATCCTTCGGCATTATTTAACAGACAATTAATTCATTTTATTTTGGGTATTATCGGATTATTAATATTTTTTTTAATCCCATTAAACTTTTGGTTAACTTACGATAGATTACTTTTAACACTAGGATTCTTGTTACTACTTTTAGTTTTTGTTCCAGGAATAGGTGTAGAGGTCAATGGGGCTAATAGATGGGTAAGAATTGCTGGCTTCGGCTTGCAGCCTTCAGAAGTAATGAAGTTTCTAAGTGTGCTTTATGTGTCCTGTTATTCTGTAAGGCGTATCAAACAAATTCAATCACATTGGATGGGTTTTTTTAGACCTGCATTAATTATTATCAGTGTAATTTCAGTTATTTTGATACAACCTGATTTAGGCTCATCTGCTGTGATATTTATGGCTGTCCTTGGGGTTTTATTTGTTGCTGGAGTAAAGTTAAAACAATTTATGGTGGTCGCTCTTCTTGGATGTATAGGGATATTCCTAATGATTGCTCTTGTACCCTGGCGATGGGAGAGGATTGTTTCATTTATGGACCCTTGGAGTAATCCTTGGAGCAGTGGATATCAATTGACTCTATCCTTAATGTCTATTGGAAGAGGAGACTGGTTTGGTGTTGGCCTAGGTCAAGGTCTTATGAAAATGGGTTATTTACCCGATGCACATACTGACTTTATCTTTTCAGTCATTGTTGAAGAGACAGGAATTTTAGGTGGTCTAATGATAGTTGCTTTGCTTTTTGCTTTATCATTTAGAATATTTTACATCGGAAGAGAGTCTCTACTTAGAAAGAATTTTTTTGGTTTTTATTTTTCATATGGAGTTGCACTACTTCTTGGATTACACACCTTTATCAACGTTGGAGTGGCTTGTGGCCTACTTCCAACTAAAGGGTTAACCTTGCCATTAATAAGTTATGGAGGAACAAACTTAATAATGATTTGTTTAATGATCGGATTAATTTTAAGGGTAGACTATGAAAATAAAAATTCTATGCCTATAACGATAATAAAACATAGAGCAGAATTCTAATGAAAATACTCATGATTGCAGGAGGTACAGGAGGACATGTCTTTCCAGCACTCACTATCGCTAAGAAATTTGAAGAACATGGAAATGATATTTTTTGGATTGGAAAATTAGATAGTCTAGAGGAGAGAATAGCCTCAGAGGAAGGTTTTCACTTTTTTCCCATTCAAGCAAAGGGATTCTTGGGAAAAAATTTTATCGGAAAGATAGGAGCGATTTTTACTTTATCAATCTCAATTCTAAAGAGTATTGTCTTAATTATCAGAATAAAACCTGATTTAGCAATATCAACTGGAGGATATCTGTCTCTGGCTCCAGGTCTGGCAACTATTTTTTTATGTCCTTTATATATTCATGAACAAAATAGCATACCGGGTCTTTCTAATAGAATATTGCACAGGATATCAAAAAGAACTTTCGAAGCTTTTCCGGGGACTTTTAAAAAATCTATCCAAAAGGTTATTAATGTAGGCAATCCTATAAGAGATGAAATTTCTAGAATCGCTGATTTAGATAAGACTGAAGACGGTAGGTTTAGAGTCTTAATACTTGGTGGTAGTCAAGGTTCACAGCAAATTAATGATATTTTAATACAAGCCATACAAGATAAAAAAAATCTCTCACACTGGGTTATTACACATCAAGTGGGGCAACTTAATACATTCAAACTCAAAGAAGCTTATATAAAATCTGGAGTTAAGTTTGTCATCAAAGAATTTATTGAAGATATTGCTACAGCATATAGAGAGTCCGATATTGTTATTTCTCGTTCTGGGGCGATGAGTGTTACGGAGATCTGTGCAGCACAAAAGGCATGTATTTTACTTCCGCTTCCCTGGTCTGCCGATAATCATCAGATTTTTAATGCAAAGTTTCTTGCTGATAGAGGCGCTGCTCAGATGGTCGAATCTGATATTACTAATGCTGAAATCCTATACGAACTTCTAATTGATCTAGAAAAAGATGATAATAAAAGAAACGCAATGAAACGAGCAGCGGGAAAGGTTTTCCCAAGCTTCGCTTCAAAAAGAATATTTAATTGTATTAATGAATCCCTCAAGTTTTAAATTAAAAAATATCCATTTCATTGGTATTGGTGGCAGTGGTATGAGCGGCATTGCTGAGGTGTTGAATAATTTAGGTTATCTAGTTTCTGGTTCTGATAATTCAAATTCATCTAATACCACTCGCCTTGAGAGCCTAGGTATTAATATCTATTACGATCATAAGTCAGAAAATCTAGATGGAGTTGAGATGGTCGTAAGATCTACAGCTATACTCGATGATAATCCAGAGATTCTTGAAGCCAAAAGAAGATTGATACCTGTTTTGGCTAGAGCAGAAATGCTCTCTAGTTTAATGAACAACAAAAGAGGTATTGCTGTCGCAGGTACGCATGGCAAGACAACCACAACTAGCTTAATAGCTTCTATCATGAGCCATGCCCAATTGGATCCAACATTTATAAATGGAGGTATCATTAATAGTTTCAACTCCAATGCACAACTGGGTAAAGGAGAGTACTTAATCGCTGAAGCTGATGAAAGTGATAAATCTTTTCTTCTGCTTCAACCATCAATTTCTGTAATTACAAACATCGAACCTGATCACTTAATCAATTATGAAGATAATTTTGATAATCTAAAAAATGCTTTTTTAGATTTTATAAAAAAACTCCCTTTTAATGGAATTTCTATAGTGTGCGGAGATGATCCCGTTATAAGTGAACTCAAAACAAGCTTCCAAAGGTCGCACATAAGTTATGGTTTTGATCCAAAGAACGATTATGTGCTCTCCGATTACGAGTCTGATGGCATGAAATCTACTTTTAAGATTACTTCTAATCTTAATTCAATAGACATCACCCTCAACATGTTAGGTCAACATAATGCTCTTAACGCAGCGGCAGCAATAGTTTTATGCCTACTAGAGAATATTCCTGTCAAAGTGATAAAGGAGTCTCTTGAGGGCTTTATGGGCATTGATAGACGCATGCAAATATTAGGAGTGCAGGTTGATGAAAAATCTTCTAAAGTCTATATAGATGATTATGGACATCATCCTACAGAGATACAAAAAACAATCGAAGCAATAAAAAATTCTTATCCCGACCATAATTTAACTATGGTTTTTCAGCCACATAGATATACCAGAACAAAGGATTTATTTAGTGAGTTTATCCAGGTTTTAAAGGGTGTCGATAATTTGATACTTTTGGATGTTTATCCTGCTGGAGAAAAGCCCATAAAAGGAATAGATAGTTTAAATATCAAGAGATCTTTAGAAGATTCAGGTTTTTTGAATATTGAGCTAGTTGAGGATAAAGATCTTGTTTTAAAGAGAATCACTGATTCACCTGACATAAATACAGTCTTTATTTTTCAGGGAGCGGGAGACATATCTTCTATCAGCAAGCAATTTGAAAGGGGGCATTTTTAAATGGATTCAATTGCAACTTTAAAACAAAAAAAAATATTAGTCCTCTCTGGAGGATGGTCTGCAGAAAGAGACATATCTCTAAAATCTGGTATTGCTGTCTCAAAGGCATTGCAAGAAAATGATATTTTCCACACACATGTAGATTTAACCTCAGAGGAAGATGCAAATAATATTTCTGAAGAATATGATATAGCCTTCATAGCGCTTCATGGAAGAGGTGGAGAAGATGGATTTATTCAAGATGTTCTTCAGTCAAAGGGCATAAAATTTACCGGAAGTGATGCATTGTCTTGTCAAATATCCTTGAATAAAACTGAAGCAAAAAAAATTTGGAGAGAGTTACTTTTACCTACTCCTGATTTCGTAGAAATAGTAAATGCTGGTAATTCCAAAATGAAACTAACCCCTCATTTATCTGGGGAAGAAGACATAACGGCTCTTGATAAGACTTTTGTTGTTAAGCCAGCTAACGAAGGATCAAGTTTTGGCATTACAATCGTTAGACCTGGACAAGGTAGCCTAGAAGAGGCTATGAAAGAAGCAGTCAAGTATGATTCTTCTATTCTTGTTGAGGCTTTTGTAGAAGGCAGAGAATTGACGGTTGCGATCTTAGGTAATGAAATCTTTCATCCTATTCATATTCAGCCAGCCGGAGAATTTTATGATTTCAATTCAAAATATGCTGGTTCAGGAACAGCATATGCAAAAGCAGACTTATCTGTTCAAAAATTACAAGAAATAAAAGATTACGCTTGGCACGCTTTCTCTTCATTGGGTTGCAGTCACTGGGGAAGGGTAGATTTTATTGAAGATAAAGAAGAAAATTTTCAGATAATCGAGGTAAATACTATTCCGGGCTTAACGGAAACTAGTTTATTGCCTAAGGCAGCCTCTTATGCAGGCCTAAGCTTCAGTGATGTTGTGATTAAAGTCCTTCTTTTGTCTTGCAAATAGCTCTAGATAAAAATAAAATGCCCAACACCTTGCTCTACATGATTAACATGAGAGCTTTAAACCACGAGGCAAATAATGAGAAACTACGAAATAGTATTTTTAGTACACCCCGATCAATCCGATCAAACTTCACCCATAATTTCAAGATTAGATAAGCTAGTCAAAGAGTCCGGTGGAAATGTTCACCGCTCAGAGAATATCGGTAACAGGAAACTAGCATATCCTATCCAAGATCAGTTCAAGGCTAGTTATGGACTTCTTAACATTGAATGTAATCAAGAAACCATAGACGAAATTAAGAATTCTTTTAAATTTAATGATTCTATAATTCGTAATTTAATCTTAATTGCTAAAAAGGCACATACTGATACTTCAGCTCTTCTGTTACAAACAAAAGAGGATAACGATAAAGATTCTTATCAAGAAGCTAGAGAGCAAGTCAGTAAAAATGTTGATAGAGGTGCACAAGCTGCCTCATCTGACAAAATAGAAAAACCCGAAGAAAAACCTGAAGTTGCTTCTAGTGAAGAAAAAAAGGAGAGTGAATAATGGCTAAAAAACAAAAAAAGAATTTCAAAAGGAAGGGTGATTACGACAACCGTCCCAAGTATTGTAAATTCTCTTCTCTAGGCATAGAAGAAGTAGACTTTAAAGATATAAAATTACTTAAAGAGTATATTACTGAGACAGGAAAAATAATCCCTGCAAGAATGACTGGAACTTCAGCAAAATATCAAAGACAACTCAACAAAGCTGTAAAGAGAGCAAGACATCTTGCACTTATACCTTATACAGACTCACACTATAATTAAGCTATGGAATTAATACTTTTAGAAAAGGTTGCGCAATTAGGAGATCCCGGTGATCTAGTGAATGTTAAATCAGGTTACGGTAGGAATTTCCTTATACCTACAGGCAAGGCTGTTAGGGCTGATGAAGAAAATAAAGCCGAGTATGAGAAGAGAAAAGAAGCTCTCATGACGGCTGAGGCAGACAGGAAAGGTGCTGCCAAAAAACAATCGGAAGCAATGGAAGGTCTATCAATTGAAATCTCAGCTTCTGTTTCTGAGGAAGGCACGCTATACGGATCAATCGGCACCAGAGAAATTGCTGATGCTCTTACTGAAAAAGGATTTGAAATTGAAAAGAGTGCCGTCAGATTGCCAGAGGGAGCTTTAAAAGAATTAGGCGAATATAGCCTGGATATTGAATTACATCCAGAGGTTATACAGTCTGTCTTAGTTCAGATTACGGCACTAGAAGATAATTAAAAAGTAACTTGTCATAAACATGTCCAAATGGGAGAATTGATTTCCCCCTACGAAACAGGCTATGGCATTAGATACTTTATCAAATCGAGAATTACCCTACTCAACTGAAGCTGAGAAAGCTGTGCTTGGTGGGATCATGCTCAAAAACGAAACATGGGATATTGTTTCAGATCTTGTCAAAGAAGATGACTTTCATAAAGAAGAACATCGGTTAATCTATAGAACTATCAATGCTCTTCAAGATGCAGGAAAGCCCGTAGATGTAATTACTGTTCAAGAAGCAATCGAAGGTAATGGAGATCTTCCAAAACTCATTAATTCAGGTGGAAAGGATTATTTGGCTTTACTAGCTAAAGAGACTCCAAGTGTAGCTAATATCCAAAGTTATGCTGATATTATCAAGCAAAGATCTAATCTAAGAAGGCTAATAATAGCAGCAGATAATATTTCAAAAGTTGCCAAAGAATCAGATGCTTCAGGCAGTGATAGAATTATCGATGAAGCTGAAGAAAAAATTCTTAGCTTGAGAGATGATCTCAACCGATCTGTAGGACCAAGAGAAGTAAAAGAATTGCTTGGACCTGTGTATGCTGACATTCAAGAATCATCCGAAAGCGGCAGCTCTCTTGTCGGTGTAAGTACAGGCTTTACCGAAATCGATGAGGTTACATTAGGCTTTCAAAAATCAGACTTAATTATTATCGCAGGTAGACCATCAATGGGTAAAACTGCATTTGCTTTCAATATTGCCGAAAATGTTGCACGCCAAACCGATCAAACTGTGTTGCTATTCAGTATGGAAATGTCATCTGAGCAAGTAGTAAGAAGATTTATTTCTAGTATCTCTAGTATTGATCTTCAAAGGTTGATGAGAGGACAACTAGAAGAGCATGACTGGGCAGGAATAGACAAGGCTTTATCCGTACTTAGTCAAAAGCATATTTTACTAGATGATACTCCTGCATTATCACCTTCAGAAATTAGAGCGAGGGCAAGAAGGGTAAAACGGGAAAATAAAGATTTAGCAATGATAGTTATAGATTATCTTCAGTTAATGCAAATACCTGGAAGAGGAGATAATAGAGTTTCTGAGATAAGTGAAATTAGTAGGTCTTTGAAAGCACTCGCCAAAGAGCTTAATGTTCCTGTGATAGCTTTATCTCAGCTTAATAGGGCTGTTGAAACTAGACCAAATAAAAGGCCTATCTTAGCTGATTTGAGAGATTCAGGGGCTATTGAGCAAGATGCGGATGTAATTGCTTTCTTATATAGGCATTCTTACTATGACCCTACGGACTTAGAAAGTAAGGGAAAGGCGGAAGTTAATATTGCCAAACAGAGGAATGGTCCCACAAAAGCCGTTCCTGTAGCTTTCATAGAAAATACAGCAACTTTTCAAAATCTTGCCAAGAGTGATAGATATCCTCCTCAATATTTTGATGAAAATGAAGATACTTAAAATATTTTTTTGTCATAACCCCGACATATTCTTATCTTCTCTTACAAACAATTAATTGTTAAATTACTCTCTGTTCTTTAAATAAACTGATAAAAAATATGAAGATTCAATATACCGAAGAAACACCAAGGAAAATAAGAGATTATGCGGAGGTAGAGCCAGAATTAAGTTCAAAAGAAGTCGAAGATATAGCAGAGATTTTTAAAACACCTCTTACAGGAACTTTTAACTGGGATTATTCAGTGCAAGATAATAGGATCTCAAAGCTTTATGAGCTTGGAAAGAAACTTAATTGGAACGTCTCTATGGATATCGATTGGGATAGGCCTTTAGTTGTTTCAGAAGAAATACCTGTAATGTTCTGGGATGAGTACCCTCCCTATAAGAAGCTAAGCGATGACAAGAAAAGAGAGTTTTTAAGACATAGAGGCGCTAGTCAATTTAGTCAATTTCTTCATGGAGAACAAGGAGCACTTCTTGTTGCTTCTCAATTGGTTTCTTGTGCACCAACTTATCAAGCAAAACTTTACGCAGCTTCTCAAGCTTTTGATGAGGCTAGACATGTTGAAGCTTTTACTAAATACATACAAAATAGATCAAAGCTTATGTATCCGGTAGGCTCAGGTTTAAAGAGTCTCTTAGATAAAATTTTGACTGATGAAAGATGGGATTTAAAGTTAATAGGCATGCAAATTATTATTGAAGGCTTGGCTCTGGCAGCTTTTAATACTGCAAAAGCCGTCACACCAGATCCTGTTTTAAGGGATATTCTTCATTTAATTATTAGGGATGAAGCAAGGCATGTAACTTTTGGTGTTAATTACCTTGAAGACTTTATAGAAAACCTAACGGAAGAAGAAAGAGAGGATAGGGCTATGTTTGCTTATGAAGCTTGTGTGATAAGCAAAGAAAGATTATTTCCTACTGATGTTTTTAGGAGGTTTGGATGGAATGAAGATGAGGCAAGAGAGTTTTCAAATGATGCTGGATTTTCTTTAGAATTCCAAAGATTACTTTTCTCTAGAGTAGTGCCTAACCTTTCCAGAATTGGACTACTTACTGATAAAGTAAGACCCCTCTATGATCAATTAGGAGTTTTGGAGTTTGAGTCACATACGTCTGATGATATTTCATGGGCAGAGCTGGAAAAACCTATAGATCTTTCTGCTTAATTTTTTAATTCAGTTGTTCCTTTGACTGGTTTTTGTTAACCTGTAATCCCATCGTGGAGAAGATAATTTTTAAACACCTTCTCATGATCTTTTGATGGGAAAAAAACAAACAAGATTTATATTTGTAACCGGTGGAGTTGTTTCTTCATTGGGTAAAGGCATAGCCTCAGCATCTCTCGGTGCACTACTAGAAAGTAGGGGCCTTTCAGTTACAATTCTTAAACTTGATCCCTATATAAACCTAGACCCAGGCACCATGAGTCCTTTCCAGCATGGAGAGGTATTTGTTACTGAAGATGGTTCTGAGACGGACCTTGACTTGGGTCATTATGAAAGATTCCTCACTTCAAAAATGTCTAAATCAAATAACTTCACAACTGGACAAGTTTACGAAGAAGTACTGAGAAAGGAGAGAAGAGGTGACTACCTTGGAGGGACGGTACAAGTTATTCCTCATATTACGGATGAGATTAAACAAAGGATTATTAAAGGAGCGAGTAATGCCGACGTAGCTATTGTAGAGATTGGAGGAACAGTTGGCGATATTGAATCACAACCTTTTCTTGAAGCAATAAGGCAAATGAAACTAGATCTTGAAATGCATCAGACTCTTTTCATGCATTTAACGCTTCTACCTTATCTAAAGTCAGCCGGAGAAACTAAAACCAAGCCGACTCAAAGGTCTGTTAAGGAAATGCTGTCTCATGGATTACAACCGGATATTTTAGTTTGTAGGTCTGATGTCTCCATGGAAGAAGAAGAGAGAAGAAAAATTGCCTTATTTACAAATGTTGATAAGAGTTCTGTTATCTCGATGAGAGATGTTGATTCCATTTACAAAATACCTATCGAGTTAAATCAACAGAAAGTTGATCAAATAGTAATAGAAAAATTAAATCTTTCTTGCAAAAAGAGACCTAATTTAAATGATTGGAAAAAAGTAATTAAGGAAGATCTAGAGCCAAGTGATTCGGTGATAGTCTCAATGGTAGGAAAATACACTGAATTGGCAGATGCCTATAAATCTTTAAACGAAGCACTTAGACACGGCGGACTTAAGAATAATCTTAAAGTTAAAATAAATTACGTAGACTCAGAGAAACTAGATGCTAAGAATGTGAATCAACTTTTAAAGAACTCCGATGCCATATTAGTTCCGGGAGGATTTGGTGAGAGGGGTATAGAGGGGATGATAACCGCAGTGAAATATGCAAGAAATAAGAAAATTCCATTTTTGGGAATTTGTCTTGGGATGCAGATAGCAGTAATTGAGTTTGCTAGAAATGTCGCTAGATTAAAAAATGCAAATAGCACTGAATTTGATCCCGCTACTAATTACCCGGTGGTGGGTCTTATAAGCGAGTGGCTAGGTAATGAGGGTACAGTTGAAAGAAGAGACTCCAATTCTAATTTAGGCGGTACAATGAGATTGGGAGCACAAGAATGTATTCTAGAGAAGAGCTCTTTAGTGAAGAGTCTTTATAAAAAAGAAAAGATAAAGGAAAGGCATCGTCATAGATATGAAGTCAATAATAATCTGATTGATAAATTAATCTCAAAAGGGCTAAAGATTGTTGGAAAATCTAAAGACAAGATGCTGGTGGAGGTAATTGAGCTTGAAACACACCCTTGGTTTGTGGGTTGTCAATTTCATCCGGAATTTACTTCTGATCCAAGAAGAGGGCACCCGTTGTTTTCAGGATTTATTAAAGCTGCAAAAAATAGAAGTAAGATTAAGAAGTGAAAAAGATCAAAGTTAATGAAATAATAATTGGTAACGATCAACCATTTGTTTTTATTGCAGGACTCAATGTTTTAGAGGACGAAAAAACTATTGAAGATGTAATTTCTAAGTGTATTTCATCCACCAAAAAACTTGGAATCCCATATATTTTTAAAGCTTCTTACGACAAAGCCAACAGATCATCCGTTGACTCGTTTAGGGGTCCTGGTGTGGAGAGAGGGCTTCAGATTTTATCTGACTTAAAACAAGATTATGATGTTCCGGTAATATCAGATATTCATACGCCTCAAGAAGCAGAACTAGCCGCAGAGGTTCTGGATGTTCTACAAATACCTGCATTTCTTAGTAGACAGACAGATTTAATTGAAGCAGCATGTTCTACATCTATTCCTATCAATATTAAAAAAGGACAGTTCCTTGCTCCATCTGATATGAATAATATAATTCAAAAATGTAAGCATTTTAACAATGAAGATATTATGATTTGTGAGAGAGGTACCTCTTTCGGTTACCATAATTTAGTTGTTGATATGCTGGGAATGGTGGAACTAAAAAAAACAAAATTACCTATCATCTTTGATGTCACACATTCATTACAGAGACCTGGAGGTTTAGGGGATAAGGCAGATGGAAGAAGTGCGAGTGTATTTGAACTAGCTCGTTCAGGAATGTCTGTTGGCTTGGCGGGGCTATTTTTAGAAACTCATCCAGATCCTCATAAAGCATTATGTGATGGTCCGTGTGCACTTAAACTAGATCTTCTCGATGATTTTCTCAAAGAAATCAAGATTTTAGACGATCTTATTAAATCGTTTTAATCTTATTAAATTTATGGAAATAAAATCAATAAAGGGATTTGAGATCATAGATTCTAGAGGTAACCCTACTGTAGCTGCAACAGTCAGCCTTGAAGATGGTTCTTCTGGGACAGCTTTTGTTCCATCGGGAGCTTCGACGGGTCAACATGAAGCAATTGAGAAAAGAGATGGAGATAAGACAAGATATTCCGGAAAGGGTGTTCTTGACGCTTTAGGTTCCATTCAGACTGAATTAGATTCCTTGTTAAAGGGAAAAAATCCAGACGATCTGATTGCTAATGATCAGTTAATGATCGATTTTGATGATACTGCCAATAAAAGTAATCTAGGAGCAAACTCTATACTAGCTGTATCGATGGCATCTGCTAAAGCTGCTGCTAATTCAAGAAAGATACCGTTATATAGTTTTTTAAATGAAAAATACTCAGAATTTAGTAATGAGGAGGTCATTAAGAATCTACCGCTTCCAATGATGAATATTCTCAATGGCGGAGCACACGCGGACAATCCTATAGATTTTCAAGAGTTTATGATTCAACCAAGAGGATTTAGTTCGTTTGCTGAATCTTTAAGGGCAGGAATTGAGGTCTTCCATACCCTAAAAGGTATTTTAAAATCAAAAGGATTAAGTACTTCGGTTGGTGATGAAGGGGGGTTTGCTCCTAATCTGAAGTCACCTGAAGAAGCTTTAGATTTGATCATGATTGCTATAGAGAAATCAGGTTACAAGCCTGGCGATCAGATTTCTTTATGTCTTGATATAGCAGCAACTGAGTTTTATTCCAATTCCTCTTATCATTTAGAAGGTATGAAAAAGTCGTTCACAACAATTGACATGATTAATTATATAAAGGAACTTTGTTCAAAATATCCTATTACTTCTGTTGAGGATGGATTGGATGAGGATGACTGGGAAGGTTGGGAACAACTAACCGAATCTATCGGAACCGATGTTCAGTTAGTAGGAGATGATTTATTTGTAACAAACCCTGAAAGAATCACCAAAGGTATTGAGACACATGCTGCTAACGCTGTTTTGGTTAAAGTAAACCAAATAGGAACTCTCCTGGAGACTTTTGATGCCATCAAGACTTCAACTAAAAATGAATTTCAAACTGTCATCTCACATAGATCGGGTGAGACTGAGGACACTTTTATAGCGGATCTAGCAGTCGGCGTAGGTTCGGGACAAATTAAAACCGGAGCCCCTTCGAGATCCGATAGAGTTGCAAAATATAACCGTCTTTTAATGATAGAAGCTGAAACTGACTTATGTTTGGGATAATAAAAAGAGTTTTTTTAATTTTTAAAATTCAACCCATTTACAGCTTTAGCCTTATTTTTTTATTTCTAGTAATTGCTTTAACCCAAAACCAATATTGGTTTGGTGAACATAGCAATCATGATTTATTTGAGTTAAATGAGAGTATCTCAGCGATAGAAGATGAAATGGTTGAATTAAAAAATAATAATCAAATTTTAGCTGAAGAGAGAGACAAGCTAAGTTCTGGAAGAGAGGCCTTAGAAGGTGCTGCCAGGTATGAGTTAGGAATGATTAAGCCAGGTGAAAAGTTTTATGTCTTTAAAAACGAAGTTGACGAACAAAATATAGAAGATAAAAATTGATTGATCCATTTGTAGTGATTTTACCCAGCGCAGGTTTAGGTTCGCGCTTTGAGGACGATAAACCTAAGCAATATCATAAAATTAATGGACAATTTATCTTGGATTATTCAATAGAATTATTCTTGAGTTTTGATCAATGTAAGAAAGTGGTCATTATGGTCTCTAAGGAAGACCCTTTTTGTCACAAGTTGATCCAAGACGACAGAGTAAATCTTGTTGAGGGAGGCTTGAATAGAGCTGAATCCGTCAAGATAGGTTTTGATTATTTAACAGAAAAGGGACACATTGAAGACGTTTTAATTCATGATGCTGCTAGGCCTTGTGTGTTGAATGAAGAGGTTGAAGAATTTCTCACTCAATTTTGTTCGTCAGAAAATTCTGGTGCTATCTTTGCAATCCCATGCTCAGATACTTTGAAGGCTTCGTCAGACGGAAGACGAATCAATCAAACAGTTGATAGATCAGAACTTTGGCAGGCTCAGACACCTCAGGTTTTTAGGCATGCAAATTTAATGCAGGCTTACGAAATGAATAAAATAGAAATGAATAAGTTAACAGACGAATCCTCTCTTTTTGATACATTAGAAGATGATATATTTTTATTTCAAAGCTCAGCTAACAATATAAAAATAACCTTTAAAGAGGACTT
>CALJGK010000034.1 GCA_938075195.1 uncultured SAR86 cluster bacterium | reverse complement strand
AACTTTCTGTTGCGGGTCCTATCGTACAAATTATCTTTGTTCTTTTCATCATAATATGGCGTGGAATTCTACTTAAGAAATATTAAAAATCCATATAAAAAAAAACAGGCCCCGAAGGACCTGTTTCTTTGTTTCTAATTAAAAATTACGTCTTAAATCTAGACCGTACCATCTTTCAGGTAAAGGCCATCCAAATTTTTGATAATCTCTATCAACACCACTTGTAGTGTAACTATAGACGTCTTTATTATTCATTAAGTTATTAACGAATAATCTGGCTGAAGTGTCACCATCTTCACTAAACCATGAGAAACTTAAATTAGTAACTTCTCTAGAAGGTACTCTGTCATAAGCTCTTTCTATGCCAGAAGCAGAGAAGCTACCAGTGTAAGAGTGACTTATGTTCATCCAAATAGGGCCAATTCTACTGTCCATTTCATACTCAGCTCTTAGAGTAAATTTTTCTTGAGGGATTCCCTTAAGTTGATTTCCTTTAAGATTGAAAGTAAACAAATCAGCATCAGAACCAACTGCTACATAATCTACAGTATCTACTTGAGTAAAGTCACCCCAAATAGCAGCAGGAATTGAAGGATCATCAAGATTAGATATTAGATAATCTTCACCATACTCGGTATCTGTATAGCTGTAGTTACCTGATAGTGTTAACTTATCAGAAAAAGCATAAATGATATCAGTCTCAAATCCAGTATTCGTGATACCGTCTGCATTTGTTACTCTATCAGTTGCCCAGCCTACATCGGCATTTAATTGAGTTACCCTATCTTGATAACCGTCATAATCATAGGTGTAAACAGAAGCAAATACTTGCAAGGTATCATCTAAATGAATACCTTTATAACCTATCTCAAAAGCCTCAATAGTTTCTTTGTCATAAGTTTCTAAAGCTAAATCTGCTCCCCCTAAAGGTATACCAAATTCATCTCTTTGACTGTCCTTTCCTCCAGGGACACCCAAAATATATCCGCCAGCTCTATAACCTGTTGTCACAGAGAAGTACCAAAGTTCTGAGTCATTAGGTGAATAATCTAGATTGATTCTAAAGTTTGTATCAGACCATTTATCATCACCACCAACTGTTCTTGTGTAGCTGTAAGGAAGACCTTGATTTAAGCTCAAAGGAGTTGCACAAGTAGTAGCTGTGACCTCACAAACTGGAGCGATATTGCTACCATTCGCAGCCACTCCAGCAGCACCTGTATAAGTTGCAGCGCCCATCATTAAGTTACTTAGCGAAAGTGTAGTCTGTCCTGAATCTGGAGCTAAACCTTGAGTTTCTAAGAATGGTCCAAGAACTCCCGCACCTGCTAAAATACCAGGCATCCAAGCTCGAGCAAAATCCATACTGAGTTCGGCATAACCACCACTCTTCTCTAGTGCATCTTTTTTATCTTCTGCATATCTTGCACCTAGTGTAAGGGCAAATTCATCATTAATTGTCCAAGTTCCTTGAGTATAAACCGCTGATGCCTCAGTGCTCATTGTGTTCTGATACTCATATACCAACCCTTCAGGTGAACCACCCCATCTACCTGATATAACATCATTCATAGGAGCTGATCCTTGTTCTACATGAGAAGTTTGCCAAAGGTCTCCTAAGAAGAAACCTACACTCGCACCACCCAAGAAACCAACAGGAACATCAAATAGACCGTAATTTGCAGGATTAACAACTCTTAATTCATTATTGTTAAAAGCATAGTTTTGTTTTCTCGTCTCATCCATATAGAAAAGACCTGAAGTGACTTCGATATCATCTCTAAGCTGCCAGTTAACAACCATTTCATGGGTTGTCATGTGAACATCTTCTAGAACAGTTTCTCTTCTAGTGCTAAAAGTAGCATCTGATAAATCAAAATCTCTGTTGAATGTATAATCAAAATCTACAAAACCGTATATATATTTAACTTGTAAAGTATCTGAAATATCCCAAGTGACATCTGACTGAATACCTTCATGCTCAAACATGACATGTTGGCAATTGTTGTTAGTGTAAGGAAAAGAAGAATTATTACAGTCTTCCATATTAACCCTCGCACCAAATTTACCGATAGTTCTATCTTGAGAACTTTGTCCGTAGAAAGCATTATAGTTTTGAATCACACTCGAATTTCTATCAACACCAGGAACTAGCGCCGCACCGTATCTGGTTTCACCTGTAGAAGGAAGTGTAAAAGCTGAAGCACCGGGATATGTTGATGCAACTCTTTTAAGACCGTAAACTGCTTGTCCTTCACTATGAGTTCCAGCATTTTCGCCCCAACCTTGACCAAGTAGAACAGGCGCAACCGTTGGTTGATCTAAAATTCTATCATTTGCTCTTATATTGAAAGTAACGTCATCATTTATCTTCCAAGTAAACGCCATAGTGATGTTCTCATCATCCGTTTCATTTAAGTCCTCTCCACCTAATCCGTCTTGTAATGCATCTGAACGTGCATTCATAGCTGTAAATCTATAAGCCAGAGAATCTGTAATAGGACCACTGGTCATTAGGTAGTTTTGTTGACGACCTTCTGAGCCTAACAGAATTCTTACTAAACCTTCAGACTCAAAACTGGGTTTATTTGTAATGTAATTAATTGCTCCACCTATTGCATTACGACCATAAAGAGTTCCTTGAGGTCCTCTTAAGACTTCGATTCTCTCTACATCAAAAAGATAATTCTCGCCAGCAGCAATACCAAAATCAGGTGAGAAAACACCATTGTAATAGGTTGCTACACCTGGATCGCCACCTAAGGCTCTAAAGTTTCTTCCAACACCTCTAATTCTTACATCATATTGATCTCGAGTTGTTGCAGGTAGTTGATCCATAAGATCGTTAGCACCTTGTAAACCAAGGTCCTCGATCAATGATGAATCAAATGCTGAGATCGACATTGAAGTATCAGAGACAGTAGAAGTTCTCTTTTCTGCCGTGACAGTAATTTCTTCAATACCACCCCTACTACTTTCTTCTTCTGAAGATATTGATAAAGGTAAAATTGAAATTGATAAAGTGATTATCGAATAGATAATTCTATGCATGGTATCCTCCCCATATGTGCAGTTTTTCACTGCGTTTTAAGTCCTTTTATACACTTGTCTGTTAAGACATAGTTAATTTAGCATACTTTTTATTTTCTTTACAACAAAAAAAAACAGGCCTTTCGGCCTGCTTCTTTTATATTGTTAAGATTAGAATTTATATCTTACATCTACTCCCATGGTTCTAGGACTTAATGCACTAGCAGTCTTTCTAAAATTCTGAGATGCATCAGAAGTAGATAAAGCATAATACATATCATCATCCATCAGATTATCGATATAAGCTCTGACGTTTACACTTCCGTCTTCACTGTACCAAGAGGCACTTATATTTGTAATCTCACGAGAGTCGATTCTATCAAGCTCTCTTTGAACTCCTGAAGCGGAAAAGTCACCTGTATAAGAGTAAGTTGCAAATAACCAAATTGGTCCCCATGAAGAGTCCATTTCATAAGTTAAATTGATAACAAACTTTTCTTCAGGAATCCCTTTGAGAGGCCCACCTTTAAGGTTGACTGTATAGTCAGTTACAAACGCTGGATTATCATCCTCACAAGATACATAACCTTGAGTACAGGCTCCAAAAACTGCTACAGGATTTAAAGGATCATCAACTGTTAAGACAAAATAATCTTCTCCGTATTCTGTTTTGGTATAACTGTAATTACCTGCTATGTTTAGTCGATCATTTGCTTGATATTGCATTTCAATCTCAAAACCTTCATTGGTAATACCATCAGCATTCGAAACAAAATTCGTACCCGCACCTCTTATAGGATCAAATTGCTCTAGCTCGTCTTGATATCCGTCGTAGTCATAATGATAAATGGATGCAAAGATTTGCAATGTATCATCAAGATGAAGACCTTTATACCCTAACTCAAATGCGCTTACTTGCTCTTCATCATAATCAACTAATACTGAACCAGTTCCATCAGGAATACCGTTAGCATCTCGAGAATCGTCCCTTTGACCAGAAACACCTAGAGCAAAACCACCAGCTCTAAATCCAGTTGTATAAGATAAATACCATAGTTGATTTTCGTTGGGCTCATAATCTAAATTTACCCTAACATTTGTATCATCCCAGGTATTCTGACCAGCGATGCTACTTGTATATGAATAAGGAATACCTTGTCCTACCCTAAGCGGAGTCGCACAAGTTGTTGCCGTAATATCACATGTTGGTGTAATAGGCTGAGCAGGATCAATAGATCCTGGATAAACTGCAGCTGCTGGTAATAAGCCCGCTCCTGCAAGTGCAGTTAAATTTGCCAATGTAGCAGGATTATAATTCCAAGTAGCATTTCCCATTGCAACGTTAGTGTGCGCTTCAACTGTTGAATCAGCACCGATAGGTATGAGGGGATTTCCAAGTAACAAATTAGCGAAAGGAAGATAAGCTCCAAGAGCACTAGCATAAAGTTCAGCATAACCGCCTCTCATCTCCAAAGCTTCTTTTTCATCTTCAGCGTATCTTGCACCAAGAGTTAGAGAAAACTCTTCGTTAATCCTCCAAGTTCCTTGAGTAAAATATGCCACCGCATCGGTCTGATTTTCATTTACATGATTATAAACAGATCCAAGAGGATCGCCTTGCCACCTTCCTGTTATTGTAGAACCTAGAGGAGCTTGACCTACTTTCACATGAGGAGTCAAAGCATCGCTCGGCCATCCAAGGAATCCCATGATTGAGGCAGGAACCCCAATGAAAGCAAGACTAGAATCTAGTGTGCCGTAGTTAGCAGCTTGCGTAATGTTAAGAACATTATTACTTAACGTATAATTTTGTTGTCTATTCTCATCCATCATGAATAAACCAGATGTGACTTCTATGTCATCTCCGATCATCCAATTCACATTGATTTCATGAGTAGTCATGTGAACATCTTCCAAGACTGTTGTTCTATACTGAGAAAAGTCAGAATTGATATTATCTAAATCGATGTTGAAGGTGTAGTTAAAGTCCACAGATCCATACATATAAGTGATTGTTGTTCTGTCATTCAAATCCCATACAAATTTACTTTGTAGGCCTTCTTGTTCAAACATGACATGGTTAGCAGCACATCCCGGAGGTCCATATGGGAAATCTCCACAATTATTGTCATCGTTAACATTTACATCAAATGTTCCAATAACATCAGGACCGCTAGATCCGTAAGCTGGATTTAATCTCCAAGGAAAACCTGATTGATCAACACCCGGTCTGAGTGGTGCTCCATAACCAATAGCTCCAGTTATAGGATTAGTAAAGGAAACCGCACCGGGAGTAGTAGCTGTAGCTTTTCTTAATCCATATACAGCATCCTTAGTATTTCTCGTTCCTCTATTGTCTGCATAACCTTCAGTTAGAAGGACATTGTTATTGATAATTCTGTCTGACATCCTATCGTTAGCTCTGACCTGGAAAGACATATCATCATTGATATTCCATAGAAGAGTAAAAGTCATATTCTCATCATCTAATGAGTTAGTGTCTGGACCTGTTCCGATACTTTTTTGAACTCCGTCTCTTTCTACCGTAATTCCTGTAAATCTATAAGCCAAGTTGTCTGTAATTGGTGCAGAAGACATTAAGAAGTATTGCTCTAGTCCGTAATCACCTAATACTGCTCTTACCTCACCCTCGGCTTCAAAAGCAGGTTTCTTAGTAATATAGTTAATTGCTCCACCGATTGAGTTTCTTCCATAAAGAGTACCCTGAGGACCCCTAAGCACTTCAACTCTTTCAACGTCGTATAAGTAATTTTCAGATGCAGCAATACCAAAGTCAGGAGAATAGATTCCGTTATAGTAAGTAGCAACACCGGGGTCACCACCCAATGCCCTAAAGTTTCTGCCAACACCTCGAATTCTTACATCGTAGGCATCACGTGTGGTCGCTGGTAATTGATCCATAAGATCATCAGCGCCTTGCATACCTAAGTCTTCAAGCAAAGATGAATCAAAAGCAGTAATTGACATCGACGTGTCGGAAACAGTGGATGTTCTTTTTTCTGCAGTTACAGTAATTTCTTCAATTCCACCTCTGTTATTATCTTCATCAGCTGAAAATAAAGAAGTAGGAACGATTATTAAGATACTAAAAATATAAAGTAAGGATTTATTCAACATTTTTCTTCCTAAATAAATAATTTCTCTTCTCCCAAAAGAAACTACTTAATTAACACATCGAAATCCTTTTCGCCTGTCCATCATGCACAAATTACAAGAACTGTGCAAATTTATTTAAGAACTATTAAAGATTGATTAGTAAGGTTTTTTTTGAATTGTTTTAATTCTTCAATGGTTCTGAATCTGCTTGATTGAATAGATAATAAGTAGATATGGATATCATAATCATATTAAGCACAGTTACACCATATAGCTTGAAGTTAACCCACGCATCAAGACTCGCATAATAAATAAAGTATAAGTTAATAAACCCTATCAATATTGTAAAAAAACTGACGAAAAAGGTAACTCTTGTCCATGCAATGGTTGGAGCTGTCTTTAATTGAGGTCCAAGAGCGCTCAGCAGCGTCTTAAGTAAAACCGGTCCTTTAAAAAAATGAGTAATAATCAAAATTATTCCCATGAGCCAATGAACAATAGAAAATTTCCATTGTAAGAACAACGGGTCTCTTAGAAACAAAGTTAAGGATCCAAGAGGTATCAGCAGACACCAAGAAAAAAATAAGACCTTGCCTACTTTCTTTTCTACTATTTTTTCAAAAACAACTTGCAAGGTCACTAGAGCCATAATAGCACCAGTCAAATAGAAGAAATCGCCAGTGGAATAATAAACTCCCGCAAAAACTACAATTATGAGGATTGGATTGCTTAAAAGTTTATGAATAGATCTCATCATATTATTAATACCTAAAATGCTGTATTTCTTCACCGCGTTTACTGATCTCCGTCATAGAGCTTATACCGATCTCTAAATGTTGTTCTGCCCATTCTTTAGTGACCTCTTCATCAGATTCTTCTGTTTTAACTCCATCGGGTGTTACGGGTACATCTGAGACTAATAAAAGCGCTCCTCTTGAAATCTCGTTGTAATGACCGACTACAAAGATAGTAGCTGTCTCCATATCAATACCGATACAAGTTGTAGCCTTTAAATGCTCAAGAAAGGGTTTGTCGTGTTCCCATACTCTTCTGTTAGTAGTGTGAATAACACCGGTCCTATAATCGAAGCCTTTTTCAATAATTTTTTCTGAAACAAACTTATGTAATTTAAAAGACGGAAGAGCTGGAACTTCAGAAGGAAAATAACTATCGCTCGTCCCTTCTCCTCTAATAGCTGCTATTGGCAAAATGAAGTGTCCAATTTCACTAGAGTCCTTTAGGCCTCCACATTTACCTAGAAATAAGACACCTTTAGGCTGATAAGCAGATAACAGATCCATAATGGTTGCTGCATTAGGAGAGCCGATTCCAAAATTAATAATTGTTAGACCATCCGAATTTGTTGCCGCTTGCATAGGTTTCTTTTCGCCATAGATATCAACGTTAAATCGATCAGCAAAATTTTCCACATAATTTGAGAAGTTGGTTAATAAGACATTCTCTCCGAATTGCTCCAAAGGCATACCTGTATATCTAGGTAACCAGTCTTTTGCTATTTCTAGTTTATCTAACATATGTCCATTTTAATCTACTTCACTCATTAAAGGCAGAAGGTTGTTATAGATAAATTGTGCTATCAATGGTTGTGCCGAGACATTAGGATGAATTCCATCATCCAACATGAGGTCTTGATTAAGCGCTATATCATTGAGCATAAAAGGAATTAAGGGAATACTGTTTTCTTCTGCTACATCTTGATAAATAGACTCGAAAGAAGATTGATAACGCTTTCCATAATTTGGCAGTATCCTGATTTGCATCAGAAAAACTTTTACTCCTCTTTTGGTCGAAAGATTGATCATTTGTTCAATGTTATTTCTTATTTTAGCAGGAGGATAGCCTCTTAAAGCATCATTTCCTCCAAGTTCTATGAGAATGTAAGACGGCATCGAATTATCTAAAACTCTTTCCAATCTTGACAGTCCTCCTCCTGTTGTTTCACCCGACAGACTCTTATTGATAATTTCTATATTTATTTTTTCTTCATTTAGAATTTTTTGGAACTCTCCTGACCACTGTTTATCTTTATCCATACCGTAACCTGCACTTATGCTGTCTCCATAGATAAGTAAATTTACTTGGCCTTTATCAGCAAGTAATAGACCGCCGTTAATTAGAAGTAAAAAGATATAAAAATAACGATAAAACATTTTGGATTAATAGAGTTTAAATATTATAAATTAAGAATATATTTTGATTAAGAATTAAGAGGTGTTATAGTAAGGTAATACACCTAAATCGCAAACATTTCTTTTATTTTCTATAAATTTATTAACTAAATCAGTCTCTATTTTTAATATGATCCTAACTACAAAAAATTTAAGGAAAGAAGTACCCTCTGGCGAAAGTAATTTAGTCATACTGGATGATATTACTTTTAATCTAGAAGAAGGAAAATCATTAGCAATAACTGGGCCTTCAGGTTCAGGAAAATCTACCTTACTAGGACTCCTAGCTGGTCTTGATACAGCTACTAGCGGGGAGATTGTATTAGATGGTATTGATCTACATTTATTGAATGAAGAAGAAAGAGCTATTTTAAGAAAAGATAAAGTAGGATTTGTTTTCCAATCTTTTGAATTATTACCGAGTTTAACTGCACTTGAAAATGTCATGTTACCCTCAGAACTGAAGTCAGAAGACAACCCTAGAAAAAAAGGTGAGTATTTTTTGGAAAGAGTAGGACTTTCAGATAGACAAAAACACTACCCAAACCAGCTATCAGGAGGGGAGCAACAGAGAGTTGCCATTGCCAGAGCTTTTGCTTGCTCTGCAAAAATATTATTTGCAGATGAGCCAACGGGAAATTTAGATCCAAAAAACGGTAAATTAATTTCCGATCTACTGTTTGAGGTTAATTCAGAAACAGATAATGCTTTAGTGATAGTAACTCACGACCAAGATTTAGCATCTCAGTGTGATAAAAAAATAGAACTTAAACTCGGCAAAATCATCGACTAATGCTCGCTACTCTCTCCTTTAAACTCTTTATGAGAGAAATCCGTTCAGGTTACCTGACTTCGATGCTGCTCTCATTAGTTCTTGCGGTGACTATTGTTTCAGGGATTTCTCTTTTTACAGATAGATTGGAAAAAGTTCTGAGTTCAGAAACCCAAGAATTTCTAGGCGGTGATTTAAAATTTGAATCCAATGATACTTCTATTAAGGACGTGCTTGAGACCTTGAATTTAAAAGACTCTAAATCCTCTGAAATGGCCATATTAGCCTCTGTTATATTTTCAGAAGAAGAAATGCAATTAAGCTCCATAAAGGCTGTAGACAATGCATATCCTCTTATTGGAGAGCTTGAGCTCGAAAATAGTTCTGGTACTTATAAAACAACAGAAAGCCCCACCCCCGGAAATATATGGATGGATGAAAGACTTAAAAACCTTCTGTCGCTTGAGTATGGAGATAAAATCTATTTAGGTGATGCTACCTTCGTATTTGAAGCAACTATCATTTATGAACCTGATAGAGGTTCAACTAATTTTGCTTTTGCGCCAAAAACAATAATGAACATAGGTGATATAGATAAGACTAATCTTATCCAACCGGGTAGCCGTGTTGAATATAACTACCTCTTCACTGGACCTGATGAAGAAATCAGTCAAATAAGAAATATTTTAGAAGAAAATAGAAATCAGGGAGATGATATAGAATCTCTAGACGAAGATGATAGTTCTTTAGGTAAAACAATTGATCGTTCAGAAAACTTTTTTTTATTAGGTGGTTTAATAGCGGTCTTACTGTCTGCCTGCACTATTGGAATTTCTTCACAGAGATTCGCGCGTAGGCATATCAGTTATGTAGCAATTCTTAAAACATTAGGCATGAATCTTTTTCAAATTAGAGGTTTGTATTTATTACTTTTTCTATATACGACTTTACTAACATTGGTTCTAGGATTAACTTTTGGATGGCTTCTACAATCTAATTTCATTAGTTTGATGGATTCTTATTTTCCTACAGAATTACCTGCACCTAGCCTATATCCTCTGTATGTGACATGTGTAACTGTTTTAATTTGCCAATTTGGATTTATTTACCCGCACATATCCAAGCTATTAGATATTTCCCCAATGCGCGTGCTTAAAAACGATATAAGTTTTAATCAAAATATCTTACCTATTTTCTTTATGGGATTAATGGCCTTTTTATTGCTTTTATACATTTATACGAATCAAATTACTCTATCTCTAATTATCTTCAGTGGGGTAATAATTTTTTCATTTATTGGTATAGGTTGTATCTACTTATTGTTGGGTAAAAGTAAGTTAGGTCTGGGCGCACAAGATCCTATAAGCCTTGCGTTGTCTGAATTAAGAAGAAGGAGATTAAGTAATTCTTTTCAAATTTTCGCGTTCACTGTAGCCATTGGCTTGAGTCTTATTACATTCTCGGCGAGTAAAAATTTGTTAGGAAGTTGGCAAGACTCTATACCTGAAAATTCTCCAAACAACTTTGCCATCAATATAACCAAAGAAGATAAAGAATCCATGAAGATATTTCTTGCTGGTAATGATATAGAAGTTGATCTTTTCTATCCTGTGGCGAATGCACAGATTGTTAGAACAAAAGATAAGGATGACATTATTGATAGAAATTTTAATATCACTTGGGTGGAAGATCTTCCAGGACAAAACGAAATAGTAGATGGAGATTGGTTTCAAGAAGGAGTGGAAAATGGAATATCTATTTCTGATGAAATCGCTGAACGATATAATTTAAATATGAATGATGAGATCATTCTGCAAATGGAAGATGGTTCGATAGAGACTTATATCCAAAGTATTAGAGCAGTTAATTGGGAGAGTTTTTCTCCTAATTTTTTTGTTATTGGACACCCTTCCCTTTTTAAAGAGAAGTCCTCAACCCACATAACATCTTTCTTCATTCCAGAAGCTAAACAAAAGGTGGCTGCAGAATTAATGCGAGAATTTAGGACTGTATCTGTATTTTCAGTTGAAGAATTGATCAAACAAGTTAGAGATATAGTGAATCAGGTCACGAAGGCTTTAAATTCAATACTCTTATTAACGTGCTTAAGTGCTCTGTTTTTGGCTTTCTCTGCCTTACAAGATGGATTCGATCAGAGAAGACATCAGGCTGCAATACTTAGAACGCTAGGTGCAACAGGAAGGTTTATTAGAACTTCGTCGTTAATAGAATTCTCGATACTAGGGTTAGTTTCTGGACTGCTTGGTTCTGCCATAGCTCAAACCGGAGTTTACTTTATAGAAGCTAGAGTATTCGAGACAATACCTGGCTTTTATCCTGAGATTTGGTTCATGGGACCAATCATTGGAATATTGATTGTATCAGGGCTATGCCTATATTTAGTCAATGGCTTAATGAAACAATCTCCGAAAGAATTATTAAAGTTACAGACATAAAAAAACCTGCTTTAAGCAGGTCTTTTTATAAGCCTTAAAGCTTAGTAAGCGCCGAACTTCTTGGTAAACGAAATACCTCCCATTCTAGGTAACGTAGGAACAACAGACCTTAAGAAGCCTTGCGTTTCATCATCCGTAGACATATTTCTTACGCCAATTTTATCCATAATATTATTAACAAAGAACATAACTTCTAAGTCACCTTCATCATTATTCCAAGTTGCTTTTATGTCTATACGACTAAATGCAGGAGAAACATCATATGGAAGTGCAGCATCTGACCAGATTATTGAATCAGTCCAGGATGCACCTATCAAGTAATCAATTGTTCCGCCATTAACCTCTTGGGTATAGTTGGAATAAATTGACATTTTATTCTCAGGTATCCTTTCCATCTTAACTCCATTGATCGGTCTTTCTCTTTCTTTAATGGTGTAAAGCGAGCCTGGAGCATTAGGATTATTAACTTCGATAACACCTTGGTTACCAAATGCATCAACTATCTCTTCCGAATATCTAGCATCTGTATAGCTGTAATTACCACCAATAATCCAGTTTGGTTCAGGCATATAGATCACTTCTAATTCAAAACCTTTTGTCTCTGCTTCTGGATACCCAATAACTGATGTACTGGTTCCACCCAAGAAACTTTGAGACTCAAATTGGCCATGAATATCTTCATAAACATATTGATAAGTTGAAGCATTTATTTGAAGTGTATTATCCATATATGAACCTTTGTGACCCAGTTCATAAGAGGTAACATTTTCTGAATCGTAACTAGGAAAAGCTGAGAAATAACCTAAGTTAAATCCACCTGCTCTATGTCCCGTAGTAACAGATAGATACCAAAGTGCGTTATCTGTTGGAGAATAGTCAAGATTGACTCTATAGTTAGACTCTTCAAATTCCCTTTCCATTGATCTATAAAAAGAACGAGAATAAGGAATACCTTTAAATCTTATAACACCTTCACCAGTGGGAGTACCGTCAGCATTTAATGCGCCAGTAGCTACGTTATAAGCCAATAGATTTGCAGACGTTAACTCTACTTCATTGTATTGAACTAGGTTTTCATTCGCTACCTTTTCATCTTCACTATACGAACCACCTAAAGTAATTGCCCAAGTGTCATTGATTTGGTATTCAGTTTGGAAATATACAGCTAAAGCGTCTGTTTTATTTTCTGTCTGCCAAATAAATGTTGACCCTGGAGAAGGATTTGGTCCTTCTGTAAGAACTGCATTTTCTCCATCCCAAGGACCGGAAATAATACACACTTGCGTCAGCGAAGGATCTGCAAAATCAGGAACCGGAGCAGCGCCTAATAAACTGGCAATACCACAACCAACGTCCCTAGCCGTATAAGCGTCAGCGGTTGTTGTGTACGCTGGTACTGTTGGATTAGTACCGCCGTATACACCGACAGCAGTTAACATTTGAACTTGCCTCGTAGCACCAGGTGCTGCTGCGGCAACTGTAGCACCGTAATCAGCAGGTTGAGAATAACGAGGATCTCCATTTGGATTAAAGAAATCTAAATCTTGATCAATCTCTTCATGATATTCAAAAAGACCACCTACGAAGCTCCAATCATCTGATATATCCCAAAATACTTGTACTTCATTTTGAAAATTTTCATTCTCTTGCATGGCATGGAATTGTTCATCAAATTTAGGATTACCCGTTCTATCATCATCTGTAATTCTTGTATAAAGGTAGTCCGTATAAGACCCGATATATTTAATAGTTAGATTATCTTGTACATCCCAAGTGTAGTTAATTGTTCCAGCTTGATGGTCAAAATACTCATCATTAAAGCCATTAGTTGAAGTCACTAGATCATCACCAGTCATAGAAGGAACACTCTTGCCATCTCCTAACATAGTCTGGGATAAAATATTAGCATCATATCCGTATGCAAAATTTGGACTAACTCCAGTTCCAGCAAATAATGCAGGGTCTACGCCAGGTACTAAAAACTGGCCATGTCTTGTCAGGCCTTTATGATTAAAAGTAAATGTCTGATAACCGGGAGTGGCACAATTTGCCACTGTTCTATCAGTCAAACTCGAACATGGTGTATTTGGATCGACAGGCCTATAACCATGGACCATCAGATCATTTCTTCTCACATTACCGCCATATTCACTAGTGGTTAAAAGACCCGCTCCTTGAGCCGAACTGATTATTCTTCCGTAACTTCTTTCATTACCTCTAATATCAAAAGTATGGTTATCATTTTCCCATCTTAAAGCTAAGGTGTAATTTTCATCTTCATAACTATCAAGATCAGGTCCCATTCCTAAATCTTTGATCACTCCATCACGACTTCTATTAACAACAATTAATCTTGCGCTAAGGTTATCGGTTATGCCTCCGTTAATGAAGCCATAGCCTTCAGCTAGACCATAATTTCCTGTAATGGTTCTAACTTCGGCAGCAAAATCTTGAGACGGTTTTGTGTTGATGAAATTTACTGCACCACCAATACTATTTCTTCCGTATAGAGTACCTTGGGGTCCTCTTAAGACTTCAATTCTTTCTACGTCATAGAGGCCGTTATCAGTTGAAGCAATACCGAAATCTACTGAGTATGCTCCATCAACATAAGTTCCTACGCCAGGATCTCCACCCAAAGCTCTAAACATCCTTCCTATACCTCTAATAGAAATATCATATGGTTGAATAGTTGTAGCAGGAATATAATTCTGAAGATCTTCCTGATTCCTAAGATTTAATGCTTCAATCAGAGTCGAATCAAAAGCAGTTATAGATAAAGCAGTATCTTGAATAGATGATGCTTGCCTCTCAGCTGTGACGATTACCTCTTCGATTCCTCCTTTGTTTTCATCAGCTGAAAACGCAAAGAATGTAGTTAAAGTAAAAGATATAAAAAAGATTAACTTTTTCATGAAACCTCCCCAAAGTTTCTATCAGAATGCTCGTCCTAAGTTATCTGAACAAATTTCTAATCAAAAAAGTCCTTTTTTTCGTATTACAGGTAATAAAGTACCTGTATTTATTGAATCTTACAAGAAAAATTTAGAAGTAAAAATAAGCCATAACAAAGGCAAATAGATTATTAATAGCGTGCAAGATGATCGGCAGACTTAAAGACTGATAAGCCATCCTAAGATAGCCCAGGAATAACCCAAACACAAAAAGAACCAAGAGAATTTTAAATTCGTATTGAAAATGAATAACTGTCCATAGCAAACTACTTAACGTGATCGCTCCCCAAGGACCCAGCCTTGTATTCTGTAATTGAGAAAACAAGAAGCCTCTAAAGATAAATTCCTCTGCTATTGGAGCAATAATCACAACAGATATTAAGCCTAATATGAGAGGCTCAGAAAGCATAAATTCTATAAAACCTTCAGGCATTTCAATCCCTAATACCCACATATATAGTTCTTCAAGGGCAATAAATAGAGCTAAAAATAAGGTGCCAAAAAGTACATCCTTTTTCTTAATATCTAAGGAACCAAGATCGCTAAAAGGAATATTTCTTTTCTGCATTCTCCAGAGAACAAAAAGGATGATAAATGTCATTGAGAGGATAGTTGTTAAATTATCCGCAATAGGATGCATATTTATATCACCCATATAGGTCATATTCACAGTAATTGGATTCTGATACACCCAATCCCCTAAAAGGCCTATGGAGAGTGCAAAAGGAATAGGGGCTATATTAAAAGTCAGGAATATAAAGAGTATTGCCCACCATCCACTGAAATTTTTTGTCTCATTTTCATTGATCATGAAAACAAGTTACAGGAAATCAAAAAAAGTTTAAAGGTGACTTCCCAATAAGCTCTTAAAGTTTTCTGAGTAAAATTTAGATTTTTTATCTTCATTGATACCTATCATAGTTTTTTCAAATCTAGATATCGGATCATCAGTGCCTTCATGATGAGGGTAATCAGAAGCGAACATTAACAAGTCCTCTGCTCCGTTATTTAACAACCAACCAATGTCTTCTCCAGCAAAGGGGGTCAATTTAATATGTTTCATCACATATTCAGAGGGAAGTAGTTTCACTTGTGATAAATCTTGCAATCTTCTAAAGGCTCGAAAAGATTGATCGAGCTGTTTCATCCAAGAAATAATCCAAGACGCGCCTAATTCAACTACGCCTATCCTAAGATGTGGGAATCTTTGAAAGATACCATCAAAAATCATAGATGCTAAAAATAGCTCTGCGTTATAACTTATACCCATATAAGCCAAAGCATCTCTTGGAGCATCTCCTTCTTTATGAGGCGGAACCTGTCCATCATTATTATAAAAGGATAGCGGAACAGGATCCCATCCATTATCAGCACCTACATGAAGAGTGATGGTGATATCATTTTCTTGAATCTCACTCCAAACAATATCGAAGTCTGGATGAGTGAACGCCTGTCTTCCTTCTGGAGCTATAGTATCTATCATAATCACTGAAAACCCCGACCGAATTGCTTCCCTTAAAAAGCTTAAAGCTTTTTCTGCTCCAAAAGCAAAGGGTATATAGGCTGCTCCATGCATTCTAGAGTCAACAGAACAAAAGCTTGCCATTCCTCTATTGAGGGCCTCAACACCACCTATAATTATTCTCTCTTCTTTAGCTGCCAGTACTTGATCAAAAGCACTTGTTGGAAAAACTATATGAGCCTTAAACCCCAATAAATCATTAGCTAATTTTCTTTCATTAGCATCAAAGGCACCTAAGCCCTCCCATCCCTTATGATTCCAGCTCATAAATTGTTTCTTTGCTTCCTCAAGTAGTTCTGGAGAAGACTGTCGTAATTCAAAATTATTCAGAGCTTCGTCTATTCTTTCAAGAGCTTCATCATCACCCTCGACAATCGGTTCAAGATGGTCTTTTATATCTTCATCAGCGAAATCATATATCCAGTTAGGATGCTCCATCATATGAGTATCAGCATCGTAAATATCTTTTCTGTGCGCGTAAGTCATCTCTTCCCCAATAGATTACATAAATGATTTAAAGTAACAAAACTATAAACCACTTAACTAAACAAATCTAAGGATTAATGAGCAACGATCTAGAACGTGAGAAACCTAAGGCTTTAATAACAGGATTTTCTTCTGGTATAGGCTTTGCTTATGCTCAGCACCTAGCCAGTCAAGGGTGGTATCTCGAACTAGTATCCCAGGATCCTACAAGAGCACAGAAAGCCTTCGAAACGTTAGCTTATCCGTATTCAAGATATCATCTTGCAGATCTTTCCAATGTAGAAGGCATCAAAAAAGTTACTGAAAAAGTAAATAGTCCAGAGTTGATTATAGCGAATGCTGGTATAACTAAATTTGGTGAAGTTGGCGGGCTAAAAGAATCAGAAAGAAAAGATCTATTCTATCTTTTGTGCTTAGGTGTGATAGATCTCTTAGAGGAATATGTGCCCAGAATGATTAAAGCAGGCAAAGGAAGAATTGTCATTGTCTCTAGTATTGGTGCGATCACCCCTATGCCTAAATCTTCTATCTATGCTTCCGCTAAGTCAGCCATAAATTCTTATGGACAGTCCTTAGCTAAAGAGCTCTATTCAAAAAATATTTCTGTCACTGTCAGTTTACCGGGTTATGTAAAAACTGAAGCACATGCAAAAGCTGGTTTAAATCATTTAAGACATAAAGTTCCTAGATGGATGTGGGTAAGCGCCAATCAAGTTGTTCTAGAAACTGAAAAGGCTTCATTGAACAAGAGGTCGAAAGTCATTCCAGGGTTTGTTTATAAACTTGCAAGCCCTTTTCTTAATATGTCTTTAGCAAATAAGTTATGGAACAAAATGACCAAAAGAGGAAAGACTTAATCCTTCATTATAAGAAATTTTTTAATATCATCTGCCACTCTTGCAGGAGTTTCATACATAGGTAAATGACCAATTTTTGGGTAAAGCACTAGTTTTGAATTTTGGATATATTGATCTAAATTAATGGATGATTTGAATGGAATTATATTATCTTCCTTGCCGTGAATAATTAAAGTAGGCGCTTGAATATTTTTCAAGATATCTGGTTTATCATTGTTGAAGCTCCGCTTCGAGAATCTTGAAAGAATTGCCTCTCTAGAGCCTTGCATAAGTGTTAGTTCATGGAATTGGTTGGCTATTTCTTCAGTAGCTAGATTGGGATCATGAACTGAAGTCTTTAGGCCTTGAGTGGCAAAGAATTTAGGCGTGTAGAGAGAAAGAAAATAACTTACGAAATTAGATCGCATGAGTTTCCAAACTAGAGGCGATTCTCTTTCACTTTCTTCAATTCGTAATCTTTCTTCAGCGCTGTATATTCCACTAGAAGCCAATAGAATGAGAGATTGTGTTTTTTCTGGATTTTCTAAGGCATATCGCCACGCAATACCTCCCCCCATTGAGTTACCTGCTATAGAAAATTTCTCAACGCCTAGATAGCTTGTTAATTTATTTATTACTAAGATGGAGTTTTGAGTTGAATAGTCCATCGAGGGTACTGCACCTGTAAGACCAAAACCAGGAAGGTCCAAACTTATAAGTCTGTATTCCTTACTAAGGAAAGGTACCATTCTCTCAAAGTTAAATAGAGATCCATTAAATCCGTGAAGTAGGATGATTGCTGGCTTGTAAAGATCACCTTCATCACGATAATGAATTCGACTTCCATCTTGTAAGTCTAAGAATTCAGATTCACCGATAGCATATTTTGCTTCCAGTGTTTCTCGAGATATATCTAGATAAGTTCCTGAATAAATAACTATGGCTAATAAAATAAAAAACGAGAGAGATAGATATTTAAAGAAGTTTTTCACTAACTTAGGACTCTATCACCTTGGACCGGAAGGAAATTCTTGTCTCTTGATTGGGGGCAGGAGATTTAGGAATAAATTGAGCTGCAATTAAAGAAAGCAAAGCAAAGATCGCTCCAATGTAGAAAACCAATGAATGAGACCATATCCAAACAAGACCTAAGAGCGCAGGCACAACTACTGCAGCGATATGATTGATAGTAAAAGACACTCCGGCATTACTTGCCATATCTTTAGGATCTGCAATCTTTTGAAAATAAGTTGTAATAGCTATAGCCAGCGCAAAGAACATGTGGTCCAGAACATAAAGCAATGCTGCTATCGATGCGTTCTCAACAAGACCATAAGCTATAAATACTAATATTAAACCGACATATTCGAAAGTGAGCGCCCTCCTTTCTCCAAACTTACCAATTAAGCCTCCAATCTTCTCTGCAAACATAAAGTTGAAGGCATAATTAATTAGGAATAAGAGTGTTACTTGAGACGCACTGTAACCAAATTTTTCAACCATAAGAAAAGCTGCAAAAACTACAAATATCTGTCTTCTTGCTCCAGATAAAAAAGTAAGAAGGTAATATAACCAATATCGCTTTCTAAGAACTAAATTCTGATTCTGTTCAACTTTAGAAGGGAAAGCAGGAAAGCTAAAGTACATGATAATAGCTAGTAAGATGCAGATTCCTCCAGCTACAACAAAGTTTATCCAATAAGGTAATTGAAAAATCTCTAATAAAGCCCATAAACATCCATAAACTATCAATGAGGTTAAAGAGCCAACCGCCAGTAGCTTACCTAAAACAATTGGCGCTTCCTCTTTTGATAACCATTGCAAACTCAAGGACTGCTTTATCGCCTCGAAGTAATGAAAACCAATGCTCATGACAATGGTAGTAAAGTAAAGGCCATAAACAGTCGGAAAAAATCCCGTCAGGCATACTCCCAAACCTAATAAAGCCAAAGATAGAACAGCAAAGGTTTGTTCTTTAAGAATCAACAGAACAAATATAAGTGTGAAAGATAGAAAACCTGGAACTTCTCTAAGACTTTGAAGAATTCCTATTTCTACACCTGTAAAGGCAGCTTTCTCAACCACAAAGTTGTTTAACATGGCAGACCAAGCATTAAACGCTATCGGCATAGCGACGGACATTAAGATCAACAAGGAAATAGGAGTGAATAATGCTTTATTCGTTATTAGCTTTCTCATACTCCATCAGTTTATCGACCTATGTAAGGATGTTCAATGAAACAAAAGAAGACTAAAATTAAACTCTACAAATTATGAAAATAAATACTCTATTACTTGTTTTATCTATTTTTTCCTTGAATCTTGCATCTATCGAAGAGCAAAGCGATAAATTAAAAATTCTTGTTTACAACACTCATGGACTTCCAGAAATCTTTATAAGTGATGATCCCAAGATGCGTTTTCCAATTATAGGTAAAAAAACTCAAGACTTTGATATCTCCCTTCTGCAAGAAGACTACGCACATCATGAAGAACTCTTATCGGGCCTGAATAAAGAGAGTTTAGCGATTCGTGGTGGAATGGGAGGTACTTTATTATGTCCCTTCTGCACAGGTTCAGGATTAACATCTGTATTTAATTTACCAAATGATTGGATAGTTGAAGTTGAAAATAATACTTATGAAACTTGTTCAGGTTGGTTAAGAGGAGCAAATGATTGCTTTGCGTACAAAGGGTTTCAGGTGATAAAAATTACCCTGCCCAATAACAAAAGACTTTATATAGTTAACACACACATGGATGCAGGCCGAAGAGATTCTGATAGATCTTCAAGAAAGAGGCAGTTAGAACATATCATTAAAACTATTAAGCAAAAAACTTCCTCGGAAGCTCTTATAGTGGCCGGAGATCTAAACCTCAATTCCAAAAACTTAGAGGATGTTAAATTATTAGAAAACTTCAAAGAAGAACTTAGATTGAGCGATGCTTTCGAGGAAACGAAAATAAGCAAAAAGTGGACTATATTGGATTACTTCTTATACAAACAAGGAGAAGAGTTAGACTTGAAAATTATCTCCACAGGAGAAGACGAATCATTTGTAACGGGGGAAGGTCCTTTAAGTGATCACCCTGCTTTGATTATAGAATTATCTCTTTAATG
>CALJGK010000033.1 GCA_938075195.1 uncultured SAR86 cluster bacterium | reverse complement strand
ATTATCAGTAGCAGGGTTCTAAAAGATTTTATTTTCATGAAATTAGTAATTCTCTTTTATTCTTCTGTTCAGTGTCTTTGTAAGATATTTGAACATGGAAGTCAGGTGAAGGAAGAGTGCTTTCACCATTCTTAGGCCATTCAAAGATCGATACTGATTTTAACTCTTTTAAGTATTCGTCTATACCAATTTCTTCGAGTTCAATGGGCTCAGAGATTCTATACAAGTCAAAGTGGAATACTTTGTGGCTTTTAGTTTCGTGTATTTCTACAAGATTATAAGTTGGGCTTTTAACTAATTCTTCGTAACTGAACCCTTTAAGAATTCCTTTTGTGAAGGTTGTCTTTCCTGCACCAAGTTCTCCCTCTAAAAAAATGACAATAGACCTATCAGCTTTAATTTCTCTTATCTCTCTGGCCAGTTCTTCCCCTACTGACATTGTTTCATCTTCGTTAGAGGTGACTATAACTCTACTCATATTTTAGAATTATTCTAAGCTCTTCAATGACATCGCTAGGAGTAAGTCCTGCTTCTCCTACCTCTAAAGAGGCTAAATCTGCAGCCTTAGCATGTAAATCAACTCCAGCTTCAGTAGCATCTTTCAAGCTTAAACCTTGTGCCAATAAACCGGCTATGACTCCAGTAAGCACATCACCCATACCACCAGTAGCCATTCCCGGGTTACCCGCATCACAAAGACCCCACTTTTGAATATTATTAGTTTTATAACAGACAATACTTCCCGATCCCTTTAGAACTACAGTGGCATTAAATTTTCGTTGTATTTTAGCTGCAGCAGTAAATCTATCTGATTCAATAGTTGCAACATCTGTATTGAGTAATCTAGCCGCCTCTCCAGGATGAGGGGTTAGAATCAATTTCCTAGGTAACTTGCTAGATAGTTTCAGTTTGCTTAGAAGATTCAGGGCATCGGCATCCATAATAACTGCAACATCTCTTTTTTCAGCTTCCCAAAATACTCTCTGGACCATTTGTTCTGACCAAGCGGATTGACCTAAACCAGGGCCAATTGCAATAACATTTGGCTTGAGAAGATACTGTTCTAAGTCTTGTCCTGAATTAACACCAATGACCATTACCTCAGGACAAGAGACTAAACTTGCGCTCACATGATTTGGTCTGGTAGCCAAACTAGTTAATCCTGCTCCAGAATATACTGCAGCTTTAGATGCTAGTATTCCTGCTCCTCCAAGACCGGTATCTCCACCTATAACAACCACGTGTCCGAAATGTCCTTTATGACTATCCTGTTCTCTGTAAACAACTTTATCTAATTTATCGTCATGACTAATGAGTGAAGATGTGGAAGCCACATTAGAAAAAATTTTGCTTGGTATATCTAGCTCTGAATAAATTATTTCTCCAGAAACTTTTTTCCCAACTGAAGTAAAACAACCTCTCTTGTTTGCAACAAAAGTTGCAGTGATATCTGCAAAGACACACACATCATTCACGCTTCCTGTATCCGGATTCACACCTGAAGGTATATCAAGGGATACCACTGGTGATTTAATTCCAAGTTGATTAATCGCCAAAATAGAGTCTTTTATATTCTTTCTTAGGATCCCTTTTAGCCCGGTTCCTATTAATGCATCTACAATAACCGCGTTATTAGATACTTTAAGTTTCCCAACAGATTTAGTCGTTATAACCTTAACTTTTGACTCTTTCATCTCTAGAAAAGCTTTTTTAGATACTCCCTTTAATTCACTAGCGGAATTGCTCATTACTATAGTGACTTGAAGGCCAAATTCTTTTGCATAACTTCCTAAAAGGAATCCATCTCCAGAATTCTTTCCTTTGGAGCAGAAGATAATTAATTCATCTAATGGAGAGAATTCTCTGAGAATTACATCTAAAGAAAACTCAGCAGCTATTTGCATTAAAGTGTACCCAGAGATATCTTTTTCTTTTATTGCAAGGCTATCTATTTTTCTTGTTTCGCTGGCAGTATATAGTTTCATTTCTAGCTTAGGATTTGTGTTAGAAAATTATATCTCTACGATAGGCACTCTACTAATTTAATAATGAATAATTTACGCACAGAAGATATAAATCTAGATTTGTCATATCAAATTAAGCGTTGGGCCAAAGATTTTGGCTTTAGCTCTGTGGGTATAACAGACATTAATCTTTCTGATGATCAGCGGTATTTAGATAAATGGTTGGAAAATGGATATCAAGGAGAAATGACCTATTTAGAAAGAAATAATTCTAAAAGGGAATTTCCTAATGAGTTGGTAGAGGGCACTAGAAGAATCATTTCTGTGACTATGAATTATTTACCAGAAGGTTATAACGGCAGAGAACTCTTAGACCGTGACAATCAAGCATTTGTTTCTGGATATGCCAGGGGCAGGGATTATCACAAATTAATGAGATCTAGATTAAAGAAACTAGCAGAAAAGATTAAAGAACATTCCTCTCATTCCAATAGAGTATTTGTTGATAGCGCTCCAGTTTTAGAAAAAGCTATCGCTCAGAAGGCAGGGTTGGGATGGATTGGAAAAAATACATTACTTTTGAATAAGAATTCAGGGTCATATTTTTTTCTTGGAGAGATTTACACCGATATAGAGTTAGCAATTGATAAGCCGAATACTGAAAACCATTGCGGCTCTTGCACATCCTGCATCGATATCTGTCCAACTAATGCCTTTGTAGGACCCAATCAACTTGATGCCAGAAAATGTATTTCTTATCTCACCATTGAATATAAAGGCTCAATTCCTGAAGAGCTGAGATCAAAAATGGGAAATAGAATTTTTGGATGTGATGATTGTCAGATATTCTGTCCATGGAATAAATTCACTCACTATACGGATGAAGAAGATTTTTTACCTAGACACCAGCTTGACGATATTGAGCTTTGTGAGTTATTCATCTGGAGTGAAGAGGACTTTTTAAGTAAAACAGAAGGGTCTCCAATTCGAAGAGCAGGTTACGAATCATGGCTACGGAACATAGCTATTGCATTAGGTAATGCAACTTATTCAAAAAAAATTCTTGAGGTTTTAAGTTTTCGTCAAGACTCTTCTTCAGCGATTGTAAAAGAGCATGTAAACTGGGCGATGCAAGAACAACTAAGGAAATCAAATGAGTGATATTGAAATAAGGCTTGAACCTCAAGATGAATTTAATCATGAGCCAGATGAGGCTTCTAATTACAATGAAAGTATGTACTTCAATGTTTTTGATCATGAAAAGAAGATGGGCGGATGGTTCAGGTTAGGAAACCGACCGAATGAAGGCTATGCGGAAATGACTTGTTGTATATATCTTCCAGATGGAAGGATAGGTTTCATGTTTGGTAGACCAGAAATTTCTACAAATGAATTTTTTGATGCAGGAGGAATGAAATTTGAAGTTTTAGAGCCTTTCAAAAGCCTGAGGGTACAGTACAAAGGAAAGATACTGCTTCTTGATAACCCTAAAGATATGTTAAATCCTAGCAAGGCATTTAAAGAAAATCCTAGAGTAGAATGCGAAGCTGATATTAACATTAGTGGTATATCACCAATGTTTGGAGGACAGGCGGTTAGAAAAGATGGTACTTCTCTAGAAACAGATCCCGAGAAAAGTTTTTCAAAAGCGCACTATGAGCAACATACATCTGGAAAAGGAACAATAAAAGTTAATGGCGAAGAGTGGACTGTTGATGGCCTTGGTCTGAGAGATAAAAGTTGGGGCCCTAGGTACTGGCAGGCAATCGAATGGTACAGGTGGCTAACAATAAATATAAACGATGAGATTGGATTTATGTTTAGCATCGTCCATCAAAGTGAGGATTCTGAAAGAAGAGGTGGCATAGTCCTTAAAGATGGTAAATATGAATCTATAAAAGATTGCAAAATTGATACTCAGTATGATGATGACAATTTCCAGAAAACTTTTACTGCCTGGGCAAGAACTGATCATGATGAATACGAAGTTAAAGGAAGGGTTTTATCTTTGATCCCATTAAGAAATAGAAGAAATACCCCTGATGGAGAAAGTCTCGTTACAAGAATTACGGAAGGAATGACTGAATATACTTATAACGGAATAGTAGGCTATGGAATGTCTGAATATTTAGATCAAGTTGTAGATGGCAAGCCTATTGGCCCATGAGATTATGAAGATAAGTGTCGTTGATCAGTCTCCTATCTTTTCTAATTCGAGTGCAAATCAGGCCATTAAGGAAACAAGAGAACTTGCAAGGTACTGCGATTCATTAGGCTTAACCCGTTTTTGGTTGGCTGAACACCATGGTTCAACATCTTTTGCTGGTTGCTCTCCTGAAGTTTTAATTCCGAGTCTAGCTTCAGAAACTGAATCGATCAGAATAGGTTCCGGTGGCGTTATGTTAATGCATTACAGTCCTTATAAGGTCGCAGAAAATTTCCGATTATTAGAATCCCTTTTCCCTAACAGGATAGATCTTGGCCTCGGAAGAGCTCCTGGCAGTGACGCTTATCAAGCAGGTGCTCTGGCATATGGCTCAAAGACAACTGGACCTGAATTTTTTGCAACTAAAATGAAAGACTTAAAATCCTTCTTAGAAGGAACGGTCTCTTCAACCGAATCCTTTGAGACTGTAAATGTAACTCCTGGACTTGGTGAACTTCCTGAGGTTTGGCTATTGGTTTCCTCAAGACAGGGTGCAGAATATGCTGCTCATTTTGGTTTACCGATGTCTTTGGCATATTTTATAGATCCTTCATGCATAGATCTTGCTGAGGTGTATCGGGATAATTTTCAGCCCTCTATCTTTGCTAAAGAACCTAAAATTAGTGTAGGGGTATTTTCTATATGTGCTGATACAGATAATGAAGCAGAGGAACTATCTTTGAGTGCAGCGGCCTGGAGGCAAAACTCACAAAAAGGAATTTTTGGCTCTTTTCCTACTCTTTATGAAGCTAAAGAATCTATAAATGGAGACCTAATAGCTACTAACGATAATAGAACTTTTGTCGGCGCACCACAGACTGTCAGGCAAAAGCTTCAACCTATCCTTGATAAAGCAGATCCAGAAGAGTTAAAGATAATTACTATTTGTGAGCCTTTGTCGGCTAGAGTCAGGTCATATGATTTGATTAAACAATCTTTCGCTATAAATTAACTAAATACAAAATAATGGAATTAATTAAATCTCGTGTTTTGAGCGAAGGAAGTGCCTGGCATATTGGTAGCTTGAGTGCTGTTTATTTATCTCAGGGCCTCTCAGGAGGAACCTTATTTGCTCTAACCACCTATTTGGTTTCAATTGGAGCTTCAGTAACTGATATCTCTCTGTTGTTATCGATCACCATGATTCCTTGGACCTTGAAAGTATTTTTGGGCCCAATAATCGACTCATTTACATTGAACCGTTTTGGTAGAAGGAGATTCTGGATACTTATAAGCCAAGTGGCAATGATGCTAGCTTTGGTGCCCTTAATGTTTATAGAAGTGAAGGCAGTAAGTCTTACTCTTATTGCTTTATTAACTCTGCATAATGCATTTGTGGCTATTTCAGACATCTCCATAGATGCCCTTGCTGCAGATAGCTTAAGGGAAGATCAGCTAGCCAGTGCCAATGGTTTTATGTGGGGCAGTAAAACTTTAGGAAGGGGTGCGGGCATGGCATTAGCTACTTCTATCTTTTATGGCTATGGAGTCAATGAAGCTTTTTCCCTCTTATTAATATTAATGTCTTTAACTTTCTTGTTCCCATTATTTTCTCAAGAACTTTCTTACAAAGCCGGCTTAAAATCTGAGTCTTATAAAAATAGACTTACCCTAAGAGATTTATTAACTGGTGTAAGCCAAAGTCTCTTTAATATGAGTGCTTTAGCGGCAATGACTTTTATGCTTTTCTCAAATATTGGGTATGGTATTTTTGATGTAATTTACAATGAATTTTATATTGAAGTTTTGGGTTGGTCTGGAGAGGACATAGGCTATTTAAGACCTATAGGAATGTGGCTTGGTGGCCTACTTGGTTTATCGGCCGGACTTTTAACTTTTTATTTTGGAAAACGTTTTCTTTTGCTCTTTTTTATAACCTGTCAGGCATTTATATTTTTGGCAGCTAGTACTTTTACTTCTGATACTCCTGATACTTTAGCTACTATCGCTATTATTGGTATTGATGCCGTAGACGCAGGGTGGTCAGTTTTAATATTTTCAATTTTAATGGCTCTCTGTACTAGCAATACAAGTGCAACAAATTTTGGAATTTTTATGGGATTTGGCAATATCTCTATGTTAATTGGAAATAATATTGCACCCCTAGTTCTTGGCTCTGGAGATTATAGTTTTGCTTTTTTAGTGGCAGCCCTAACACTCATACCTTGCTGGTTAACTGGATATTATTTAACCAGATCTTAGTTAAACTTTCTTTTATCAAATTTCACCAAAAGATTTGGAAATAAGAAGAAATCTATAAGAAGAGCAACTATAAAAGCAATAATGGAAAATTGAGCAAAATCATGAAGCGGAAGGAAATTAACTAAATGTAATACTGCGAAACCCATTGATAGAACAGCTGTCATGATTATTAAGGCAAAGCCAACCGCTTCAAAAGAAAAATAGATAGCCTCTTCAGGACTTTTGCCCATTTCTTTTCTTGCTAAGTCATATTTACTAAGTAAATGCACTGTAAAATCTACTATTATCCCTAAAGTAGACCCCATGCCTACGGCAACCATGAAGCTTACCTGACCATTCAGGATTGCCCAGACTCCAAAAGCACTTCCAATTGGTAAGATGTTTGGAAAAGAAGAAAGAAGACCAAACAGAGTCGAGCGAAAGAAAAAACCAAGAATAAGTGTAATGATAGAAAGGCCAATCGCGACACCTGTGATTAAAGATTCAACAATAACCTTGTTCATATGTGAAAAGACTACTCTAAATCCTGCCGGTTCTGAAATAATAGAATTTAATCCATTTTCATCTAAGTAAGCATTAACTTTTTCATTAAATGCCAGATATTCATTACCTGTCATATCCTTTAGAGTTGCTGCTATCTTTGTAGACCCTCTATCCTGACTAATCGAACTATTCATATCTAGACCCATCGGAAGGGACATTTCGTAAAAGAATAGATATTGAGAAGATAGCTCTTGATCATCAGGTATGACTTTCCAATTTAGGTCATCGCCGTGCATGCTTTTATTGAGTGTTTTCATTGTTCTCGCTAAAGAAGTTACATGATTTACTTCATCCTGCTCCTCTAACCAAAGAGAAAACTGATCTATAAATCTCAGAAATTGAGGATTTGATACACTGCCGTTTTGAGAATCTGCCCTGAAGCTTACTGGAAATGTGACACCAAGTTTTTCATCAAGCCATAAAGTATCTGGGCTGAAAGAGCTGTATCTATCAGAATACATTTGTGTTGGGTTATCGTCTAATTCATTTAATGGTATTAGTGAAATAAGAAATAAACTCACTGCCGGCACAAGCCAAATAAAAGTCTTCCCTTTAGAGAGACTAAATACAGCTATTTTTTTTGCAAATCTTGTTTGATTTTCAGTGGATTGAGGTATTTTAACTTTTAGAAATGAGATTATTGGTGCGATAAAAAATATCGTGAAGACAAATGCCAAAAATACACCTACCGAAATTCCATTTCCTAAATCTCTTAGTGGTTCAACCTCTAAGATATTAAAAGATAAAAAACCTATACAGGTCGTGATAGTGGTTAAGAAAAGAGGTTGAAGATTTAATTCAAGGCTTCTTGTCATAGATTGTTCAGTTGTCTTACCTTGTGTTCTCTGCTGAAAGTAGATGCTGAATAAATGAACACAATCCGCTAGGGCAAGGGTGATGATGAGTATTGGAAAAACTATAACCATTTGATTAAGTGCATTTCCCATCAAACCAATCGATCCAAATGTAGAGCCTATTGTTAGGAAAACAACGGCGATGGTAGCTATTACTGCAGCTGGGCTCCTTAAAAGAAAGAACACAGACAAGAAGATTAGTAAAAGCATTAGAGGCAAAACTATCGGCACCTCTGCTTGGACCATTTTTGGACTTATGTATTCTTGGTATGGATTACCCGTAAGCCTGATATCGAGTTGAGGATAATCTATTTTTGCTTCATCAAGGAATTCAAGAATAAATTCAACAGTGGTTATTAGATTTGCTTCTTTATTTGGCTGAGGGGGGTCAATAACAATACTTATAATTGTGGTCTGTTTGTCTTCAGAGACAAGGAATCCGTAAATTGCTTCTTCACTCTCTACCAATTTTTCTTTTTCTTTAATAATCTTTTCACTTAGAGAAAGTGCATTTTCGACAAAAGGTCCAACTAACAAATCATCTTCTACTGATTTCACATAAGAGTAATTAGTAAGACTATCAACCCTAATTGAGAATGGAGTTGCCCATGATTTTTTTGTTAATTCTTCAATTAAATTGAGAGTTTCTTTTTTAAAAATTGATTCACCCTTACCATTAATAGCAATAACCATATTATCTGTTGGAAGGAAGGTCTCATCTATATCTGTGTTAAGAGCAGTAGCAGGGTGATTTTCTGGAAAAAAAGTTTCCATATCGGGATTGAAAGTAAGTTGAGTCACTCCCTGGGTGAGGCCAACAAACAATAGCATGCTAAATATTATTGAAATAATTCGATATTTAATTATCCAAGATGCAATTAAAGTTTTGCTCATTCCTTATTCTCCAAAATAATATATAAATTCTATCCTTAAAAAGTCATCTTCTTTAAAAGATTGAAAAATCTTCCTTTCTCCGTTGTCCTCGTTTATATCATCAAAGTAAACCCCTTCTATAGACACTAAACAGCAGTTCCCTAATCTCCTAGTTGCTTCTAGAAGAAATCCTATCTCCTCTGATCTCTCGTTATAGGTTAGACCTGATAAAATTTGAGTATCAGAAATATCATTCAAAGTAAGTCTAGTCCCTAAAACGGTAGGTGAACTGACTAGTCTGTCGTCATGATTAGCTTCAATAATCCATCCGAGATCTAATCTTGTATCAAGAATTCCGACTTGGGTGTATTCAAAGCCATATGTAGCAGCCGTAAACCGATCGCCCTGTCCAGAGCGAGAAATAAATTCGCCTTTGAGCGCTAAACTCCCGAAGAAGTACTGCATTTCTAATCCAGATTGATCAATGACTTCGTAAAGAGGAGAGAGTTTATTAAGTTTCTTTTCTGACGCTATATACCTCGGTTCTCTTGTGGTACCTGAAAAATGTGACAATGCTACTTCAAAATTATCATAGTAATTACTCCATCTAATGGCGAAATCGACTCTTTTATTTTTTGCCGAGGAAATATACAAAGGATTGTCAGTATCAGTAATGACAACAAACCTTAGTCTTCCGTCTTGACCTGCAAAAGTCCTTTCTCTGAAACCAATAAGCGTATAAATATCAAGAAGACCCCAGTCTCTTTCATATGAAAATTTTATCATCGGCTGACCAAGCTTATCTTCACCATCGAAGCTTTCTGAAGTATCAGTTTGATTAATAATATCTACTCTATGAGTCGTTTCCGTAACACCCCAAAACTCCTTACTTATTCCAAACTTAATTTCTTTATCTTCAAATATTTCTAGTAAATATAATTCTTGGATATCAAATAAATTTCTTTTTGAATCTTTGTTGTCCTTCCTAAATTTCGGTTTTATATGAATTATTCTTTCGCCTTCTTCGATAAATAGTTCTGGAGATAAGGTAAAGGAGGTGTGGCTTTTGTCTTGACCTTGTGTTGCCTCATTAAAGAAATATCTGTTGTCTATAGAATATTCTCCAATTACCTCACTAGGTAAAACCGTACTGAAGAAGGCGGTAATTGTAAGAATTCTCCAGACAGTCATTTACCTAGATCTTCTTAAACTATTTTGTGAGAAGTCTTTATCTGTGAAACCTGTATTAAGTTTTACATCCTCAAACATCAATATAGAACTCTTTCCGTTCTGATGATTGATCATTTTTACCATGTGGGGCTGCCAATAAGAATCTTTGTAGAGCCTGTAATCTTCAAACGTTTGGGTTTTTAGGTGGAAAGACTTTCTATCATAGTGATATATTTTCTGAACTAGGTAGTTTTCCTTATCAATCCAAACCAGCTGCTTTGTATAGCCAGAGTAGGGGTCAAGAGGGCGTCTTTCTATAACGAAGCACATTAAATCTTTGCATACTTCTTCTCCGATGAATGTATATTCATATTTTTCTACTTCTTGAAATGAAAAATCTTCAAAAGAAAATTCACTTCCCAAGAAAGGACCTGATTTATTCTTAGATGCAATCCTTTTCACTCTCTTCAAAGCAGGTAGATATAGCCATTGATCATCCGATTCAACCTTATGAGCATAGGACAATATCGCAACACCCTTTACATCTCTTGGACTCTCGAAAACAGCTATTGACTTATCTCCATCTTCTGGGACTTCTAGTCTTTTAAAGGCGAGCTTTCTTTCAACGACATCACCTTTTCTGTTAATCAATTGCATCGTCATGGAAGATGAGCTATCACCATATCCATCATTATTTTTATCACTGAGTTTGGCGATTTCTAGTCCCTTATTTGCTGAAATTCCTCCAGAGAGGATTAATGTCATTGCAAGGATGAATAGGGCTATCGGTCTTTTAAAAAAGATATAATTTGATCGACTCATAATAAAACTCCTCCATGTATATTTTTAACTATTTTTTTTGATTCTTGGCTTAGATGAGGTTCTAATACCCTTATTAATAAACCCATACCTCTTTGAATTAAGAAACTTTCATCTTTGTCTGGGTACTTTCTTGAAGAGAGAGAAAACCAATTATCAGCCACAAGGAAAATGATTTCACTTAAGTCCTCAAGTTCATTGTCTTTGAAATTAAAGATACCTATATCCCTACCCAATAGAGCTTCCTCTTTGATCTTATTGAATCTGATTTGATTTAAATTATTTAACTTATCGGCTAATGACTGATCACTAGAAAAATAGTTAATAAGATTATCTCTAAATAAGTATCTGAAATCCCAATTGAAATAATATTGAGAAAATAGTTGTTTGATTAATGCCTCTAAATCAATTTTATTTACTATTTCTAGTTCAAGATCAAAATTGGCTGTAAAGAGTTCGATATGAGACTCAACCAAACTCTTTTTAGATTTAAAGTGATACCAAAGCGTTCCTTCACGGACTTTAGCAGAAGAAGCTAAAAGTGAGGTCGTTACTCCAACAAAACCTTTCCTATTAAAAAGTTCAAGACTACCTTTAAGTAACTTGTCTTTTGTGCTGCCTGAAAACAAGGCATTAGTTCTAGTGGATAAATTTATCATTTAGGGTAATTACCCTAAATATTAGGGTAATTACCCTAATATATCAACTAAGATAGATTTAAAGTTAAACAAAATAGTTCTTAATCTAGATAGCTTTTTTGAATACTAGAGAAATCAAGATTTTCAAACCCTTGATTATTTAGCTCTTGATATAGCTCTTTGGCTAGTTTTCCTAAAGGAGTATTAGACTCAGATTGAGTGGCTAGCTCTTCAGCAAGATTTAAATCTTTCAACATCAAGGAGTTCAAGAACCCTCCTGAATAATTGTTACTTGCAGGAACTTCATCCATGACTCCGGGAAAGGGATTATATTTTTCAAGAGACCAGTTTCCACCTGAACTGTTCTTCATTATTTCGGACAGAATTGCAGGGTCCATACCATTATTAACCCCCATAGCGATTGTCTCAGCTGTTCCACACATATGGATTGCCAGAAGCATATTATTACAAAGTTTAGCTACTTGGCCTGATCCTGATTGGCCCGCATAAAATGTTTTATCACCCATAATTTCAAGAAGAGGAGTTGCTTTATTAAGGTGTTCATCATTTCCTCCTACTATGAAAGTGAGAGTTCCCAGTTCTGCTCCTTTGACGCCCCCAGACACTGGAGCATCTAACATAGCGATATCCATCTTGGCTGCTTCTTTCGAAACCTTTTTTGCAACTTGAGGGCTAATAGTGGAAGACTCTATAACAATTATGTCTTTGTTAATTTGTCCTAGTAAATTTTCCTTTAAGAATATATTTTCTACTGCCATGTCGCTTGGCAACATTGTGATAAGCGCGTCTATATTCTCTAGAACTTCTGAGGTTGTATTTTTGGTTTTCATCCCTAATTCTTCTGCTTTTAGCATTGCATCCACAGATAAATCGAAGGCATTAATTTCAATACCGGCCTTTAAGATATTACTGGCCATAGGTAAGCCCATATTGCCTAAACCTATAAATCCAACTCTTTTCATTTTAAAGATCCTCTAAAGGATTTTGTCTCCAGGCTAGCTCTGTATGCTTGTCTATCCACTCTTTTGATACTTTTGAAATAGACCCATACTTCCACTTTGGTTTATTGTCTTTATCAATTATTAATGCCCTTATGCCTTCCTTGAAATCTCCAATTCTAGTAACTTGTATAGCTAAATTGAGTTCAAACTGAAATACCTCTTTTAGGCTAAGGTTAGGAGAATTTAAACACTGAAGCCAAATTAAATGTGCGGACATTGGGCTTCCTCTTTTAAGTGACTCTTTTCCTTTTTCATACCACTCATCTGCAGATGCATTATTCATAATATTCTCAAAAACACCTAAAAGGCTATCCTCACGAGTCATAGACTGTATTGTCTTCAGTTCCTCTTTCACTTTACTAGCAGAGAAGTTCGCCACTTTTTCTGAATATTGATTATTTTTGATTAAAGAGTCTAAAAGAACTAAGTTCTTGTCAGCTTCATCTTGCCAGGTTATGTCTTGAATATCTAAAAGAAAATTATCTATATCTTTAGAGCTTAATGAACCATCTATTAAATTGCAGAAACTCATATCAGCAGAATTAAGTTGGGTTGCTGTTAGCATAATATAAATACCAAGACCTTCCGGTAGGTTTTTTATTAAAGACGTAAAGCCAACGTCAGGAAACAAACCAACACCAATTTCTGGCATAGCAAACTTTGTTCTTTCAGTTGCAATCTTATAAGAACTACTAAACATCAAACCAGCCCCACCTCCCATTACAATTCCATCTAATAAGGAGACTATAGGTTTAGAAAAATTATGGAGTTTATAGTCCAATCTATATTCTGATTCAAAAAATGATTCTGCAAAAACAGGACCTTCTGGCGAGCACATTGATTCATATAGTGCCCTTATGTCACCGCCAGCACAAAATGCTTTTTCACCTGCACCACTTAATAAGACCATTTTAATTTGTGGATCAACTTCCCAATCATCTAATAGATTAGAGATCTTGTTAACCATACTCATGGTTAACGAATTTAATGTCTCGGGAGAATTGAGTGTTATGTGACCAACTTTAGTATCACTCTGACACTCTAATATCTCTACTAGTAACTCTTCATTAGGCATTTTGCCAATTGGGTTTTCTTTTATCCAAGAAGGCTTCTACACCTTCTTTTTGATCTTTTGTGTCAAATAAATTTACGAAAGGTTCCAGTTCTTCTTTATAAGGTTCTTTAGAGAGACGAGCTTTGTGAATTAACTCTTTGCATTGTGCAATACTAATAGGGCTTTGATTTGCAACTGAAGTAGCCATCAACATCGCTGTTTCTAAGGCCTTTCCATCTTCCACTTTTTCTTCAATTAAACCAATTCTAACCGCTTGATCGGCTTTGATTTGTTCCCCAGTTAAGATAATCCTTTTTGCCCAACCTTCTCCCACTAATCTAGGCAAAACTTGTGTACCTCCTCCGCATGGTAATAAACCGACTTTAGGTTCCGGTAGAGCCAGTACTGCTTTTTCTTCTGCAACTCTTATATCGCAGGCTAACGCACACTCAAGTCCTCCTCCCATTGCAAATCCATTTATAGCAGCTATAGATACACCTCTAAATTTACTAAGCGCACCAAAAGCACTTGAAAAAGCATTACTCATTTCTTTTGCTACTTCTTTCCCGCCTTCATGGAAAACTTTAAGATCAGCGCCTGCAGAAAAAAATTTTTCACCTTGTCCGGTAATCACTAGAGAAAAAATATCATCATCTTTGTTCAGCGCAGCTATCATTTTCTCCAACTCGGAAAGACTTTCAAGATCCCAGGTGTTGGCAGAAGGATTATTGATTATAATTTTTGCCGTATGTTCTATTTTTTCTAGTATTAATTTATCTGTCATTATATTTATTGAATTATTGAGGCCGCGTCTTCCATCACCATCCTGCGTCCTATTATCATTTTCATAATTTCATTTGTACCCTCTAGTATTTGATGAACTCTGACATCTCTTACGTTCCTTTCTAAAGGATAATCTTGTATATACCCGTACCCACCAAAAATCTGAAGTGCTTCATTGCAAACATTGAAACCAACATCAGTTGCAAAACGTTTCGCCATAGCAGAATAGGTAGTTGCCTCATTATCACCTTGATCAATTTTATATGCAGCTAATCGAGTTATCGTTCTAGCCGCAACTAATTCAGTTACCATATCAGCGATTTTGAATTGCATTGCTTGAAAATCGGATAATTTCTTTCCAAATTGTTCTCTTTCATTCATATATTTTTGGGCTTCTTCTAAAGCAGACTGTGCAGTTCCAATAGAGCAGGTTGCTATATTGATTCTTCCTCCATCTAATCCTTCCATAGCTATCTTGAAACCATTTCCCTCTTCACCAATTAAATTATTTTTAGGAATTACCACATCGGTTAAAGAAACTAATCTTGTAGGTTGATTTTTCCATCCCATTTTGGCTTCATTCTTACCATATTCTATTCCAGGCAAGTCGGCGGGTACTAGGAAACAAGAAATTCCTTTTGATCCTGAGTCTCCAGTCCTTGCCATCAATATAAGACAATTAGTAACACCAGACCCGGATATAAATGCCTTAGATCCATTAAGAATATAACTATCCCCATCCTTAATGGCTGTGGTTCTTAAAGAAGCGGCATCCGAACCCGAGCCTGGCTCCGTAAGACAATAAGAAGCAAGCTTTTGACCAGAACTTAACTGAGGAAACCATTCAGATTTCAATTCTTCTGTAGCAAATTTACTGACCATCCAGATAGCCATATTATGAATTGTCATAAAAGCTGTAGTGCTGGTGCAGCCTTGGGCCAATTGTTCAAACACAATTGAAGCATCAAGCCTACCTAAGCCCATTCCACCTAAACTAGAATCTACGTAGAGCGATAGGAACCCTAGATCTCCTGCTTTTTTTATAGTTTCAATAGGAAAGTGCTCATTTTTATCCCATTCAGCTGCAAAGGGTTTTAACTCATTATCAGAAAAATTTTTGGCAAGATCTCTGTAATTCTTTTGATCGGAAGTTAAGTCAAAATCCATAAATTACTCCAGATTAATGGTTAAGTTTTTTGTACTTTTCTCATCATCTTCAAACCACCTCTCTGTAACTGTCTTAGTTTCTGTATAGAATCTAACTGCTTGTTTTCCGTAAGCATGCAGATCACCATAAAAGGATTGCTTCCATCCAGTGAATGAAAAGAAAGGCAGCGGTACTGGAATAGGTACATTGATTCCGACTTGGCCTACCTCAATTTCGTGTCGGAATTTACGAGCAGATCTTCCTGAGGCAGTAAATATAGAAGTTCCATTACCGAAAGGATTTGCGTTAATTAATGCTATTGCCTCTTCAAGTGTGTCTACTTCAATACACAAAAGAACAGGTCCAAATATTTCTGTTTTATATATTTCAGAATCTGTTTTGACTTTAGAAAAGAGAGTCGTTCCAACCCAATTGCCTTCTGGATATCCTTCAACATTACAACGACTTCCATCAATAAGACATTCCGCTTCAGTTTTCCCTTTTTCTATAAGACTAATGACTCTCTCCTTAGCCTGAGGACTAATTACAGGACCAAAGCCAGCCTCATCTGAGTCCCAAGGACCTGGATTTACTTTCTCCATCTCTATTTTGAGATTATCAATCCAATCCTTAGATGAGCCCACAAAAACAGCAACACTTATAGCCATGCATCTTTGTCCGGCAGCTCCTACTGATGATCCTACAAGACTATCAATGGTTTTAATCTTATTAGCATCTGGCATGACTACCATGTGATTTTTTGCACCCGCAAAGGACTGAACGCGTTTAAGGTGCTCAGTGCCTGTCTTATAAATATATTGTCCAACCGGCACAGAACCTACGAAAGAAATTGCTCTAATATCAGGATGCTTTATCAGCCTATCAACTTGATCTTTATCTCCATGTATAACCTGCAATAATCCTGGAGGAGCGCCGGCTTCAACCAATAACTCTGCAAGTTTATTAGCGGTCATAGGATCTTGTTCGGAGGGTTTTAGGATAAAAGTATTCCCACAAGCTATTGCCATAGGAAACATCCATAAAGGTATCATTGCTGGGAAGTTAAACGGCGTAATTCCCAGACATACCCCTAAAGACTGGATGTAACTATAGGAATCAATTTCTCTGGCCACATTTTCAACTGTTTCTCCCATCAAGAGAGGCGTTATATTTGCGGCTTGTTCTACAACCTCAATACCTCTCCAAACGTCTCCCATGGCATCTTCTAAAGTTTTGCCATTCTCTTTACTGAGTATTGTGGCAATAGCTTTCTGATTAGTTTTTAATAAATCCTGATAACGCATCATAACTCTAGATCTCTCAGGAGGAGGGGTCTCGCGCCAGGATAGAAAGGCTTTTTTAGCAGATATTATTGCACTATCAATTTCTTCATTAGTAGCGCACGGCGCTTCACAAAGGGTTTCTTGAGTAGAGGGATCTAAAACTTTTATCCATTTTTCAGTTGCACTTTCTACAAACTGATTATCGATAAAAAGACTTAATTTTTCGGTCATAAAGTATTTCTTCTTAATTTAACTCAAGTATCTTACTATCTTTCTTGAAAACTGAAATAAATTGAATTAAATCATAGAGAGGTGAGTAATGTTAAAAACTAGAATTACAGACTTATTTGGAATAGAGCATCCGGTCATTCAAGGAGGGATGCAGTGGGTAGGATATGCAGGACTAGTTTCAGCAGTATCCAATGCAGGCGCGCTTGGAATTTTGACAGCTCTAACTCAACCAACTCCCGAAGACCTTGTTAAAGAGATAGAAAAAACTAGGGAAATGACTGATAAACCATTCGGTGTAAATCTAACAGTTTTACCAACCATTAACCCACCACCTTATGAGGAATATGCTCAAGCAATTGTTGGGTCAGGTGTAAAAATTGTAGAAACAGCCGGAAGGAGTCCTGAACCCTTTATGGAATTATTTAAGGAATATGATGTAAAAGTCATACATAAATGTACTTCAGTAAGGCATGCTTTAAAGGCTCAATCTGTCGGTGTGAGTGCAATAACTATAGATGGATTTGAGTGTGCAGGGCATCCTGGCGAAGATGATATTCCTTCTCTTGTATTGTTGCCTCAAGCCGCAGAAGCTCTTGATGTTCCAGTAGCTGGATGTGGCGGTTTTAGTGATGCTAAGAGCATGGTCGCGGCCTTGGCTTTAGGCGGAGAGGCAATAGTAATGGGCACCCGATTTATGGCCACCAAAGAGGCAGGGATTCACCAAAATGTAAAAGAGAAAATGACAGAAGCTGATGAACTTTCTACTAATCTTATGTTTAGGACCATGCACAATACTGCTAGAGTTTTTAAGAACTCTGTTTCAGATGAAGTTGTTGAAATCGAATCAACAGGTTCGGCAACTTTTGAAGATGTTAAAGATCTTGTTGCCGGTCAAAGAGGAAGAGTAGTCTTTGAAGAGGGTGATTTAGAGCACGGGATTTGGTCCGCTGGAATTTCAGTTGCAAGAGTCAAAGATGTTCCGACCTGTAAGGAAATGGTCTCAAGATTGGTCTCTGATGCAGAGGATATTATTGATGGTAGGCTGCAGTCTATAAAAGCTTAAGGAGATAGTCATGGATGATGTAAAAGTTTATATGGTTGTTAATCTTGAAATTGAAGACAAAGATATTTATCTTAAATATGAGAAAGGATTCTTTCCTATTTTAAAAAAATACGGAGGAGAATTTCTTACTTTTGATGATTCTTTTAGGCACATGGAGGGTCCAGAGCCTTTAACAGGTGGCCGAGTAATAATATTTTCTTTTCCTTCAGAATCTGCAGCAAACGCGTGGTATGAAGATCCAGAGTATCAAGAGATTGCTAAATTCAGAAGAGAAGGGGCTCCCCTTAGATCATTAAGTCTTGTGAAAGGTCTACCGCCAAGAGAATAATCAGATTAAAACAAAGTGTAGTAGATAAGTAAGGCCAGGCTAACGTCTACAAACATCATCATGCTTATCGATGTGCAACCATAAGCAATCTCTTCTTTATAGATTGCCTTATGTATCGAGAAAGAGAAATAGAGAAATATTATAAGTAGAAGCGTTTTCACCTAGTATCTAAATCCATTTTTCGGCAATATTTTTTATGGCCGCGGCTAGTTCTAACGGCTGATCCAGTAAAATATGATGGGCTGCTTTTTCGATTGCTATCATAGGTGTTCCGTCGGGAACATTGTCTTTTATAAAACCAAGAATTTCTTCAGTCATCATATTGCTTTCGGTTCCGTAAATTATTCCTAATTCACACTCTAGTTCAAAAGCTTGATTCTTTTGCATATGAGAAAACCCTAATTTGTCAAAAATCGTATCATCAAATTTCCATTGATATCCATTATCCGCTTCTTTGATAGACCATTCAGCAATATATCTAACGAGGTACTCATTTGCACATTCTTGCTCTGGAGTTAATCTAAATCTTTCTAAAATACTTTCTCTATCAGGATAAGTTTTAATTCTTCTAATAGGCCCACTTCTTACATGAGTTGAGTAATCATAAGTAGGAGGTCTAATTGGAGAATCAATCATAATGACACCTCCTAGTTTCTTATCAGAGACAAGGCCAGCGTAAGCACTCATAAATCCCCCCATACTATGACCACATATGATGGGTTCGCCGACAGAAAAGAAGCCGCTATCTTCGGCAACAGATAATATTTCTTTGCCGTAGAGCTCTGGAGAATAATCATCTCGATGATCACTGTCACCCATTCCCGAAAGATCAATAGCACTTATTTGGAAATTGTCTAATAAGAGGGGTGCAATAAAATCCCACCAGTGAGAATGACTGCCGCTACCATGAACTAGAACCATACCGGGTTTTGTTTCGTCTCCCCAATGCTGATAAGAAATGAAATTTCCTTCAACTTCTATTCTTCTTTGTTCTTTGTTTACAGATAGAGCTTCTTTGAACCAATCTGGATGAGAATCTAGCATTTAGACATTCCTTTGAAATAAATTTATAGTTAATTAAGTTTTTGAACGCTCTAGTCTATTATAATCAAAAAAAATAAGGATGATTTATGAAAAATCCATTACAAGGGGCTAATACACAAATGGCAGATCCGGAAGCGGAGCCTACTATCCCACAGGCCGCTGCCACAGTTTTATTGGTCAGGGACTCAGAAAAAGAAGGCATAGAGGTATTTTTGGTTGAAAGAGCATCAAAGGCAAACTTTGGTGGAGCTTTTGTATTTCCTGGTGGCAAAGTAGATCCAGAAGACGGTCTTGGTCGAATGGAAGAAATTACAACTGGAGCATCCGATAAAGAACTTTCAAATATATTAGGTGAAGATAAAGGTGGCTTGGCATATTGGGTGGCCTGTATAAGAGAGTGTTTTGAAGAAGCTGGAATCTTAATTGCTCGAAGAGAAGATGGTTCAGTATTCAATCCATCTGATGCAGATGAAAGAAAACGGTTTGTAGAATATAGAAATAAACTCAACGCCGGTGAGTCAGTTTTAGAGAAAATGTGTGAAAAGGAAAACCTAACTTTAGCTACAAATAGGTTGGCATATTTGGCCCATTGGATTACACCAAAAATTGAAAAAAGGCGATACACAACGCGATTCTTTGTTGCGATATCACCTAGCGGACAAGAGGGTTTGCATGATGGCTCTGAGAGCGTTAATAGTCTTTGGATTAAGCCTGAAGATGCCTTGAAGAGACAAGAGGAGGGTACGCTTTTACTTATTATGCCTACCATTAAAAATTTACAAAGTATTTGTGGGTATACAAATGTGGAGGACCTTCTTAGTGATAAATCGTCTATAGACCCATCTACTATTCCTACAATTGAACCTAAATTCTTTATGCAAGAAGGCAAGATGGTTGGACTCCTTCCTGGTGACGAAGGCTACGAGGATCATTGAAAATGGAAGCTGAAAAAGTTGTTCAAATTAGTCCTTTAATCAGAAGGATTACTGCTGGAAATGGAAGTGTTTTTACAGGGCCAGGCACTAATACTTATCTCGTGGGGACTGAAGATGTAACTGTTATTGATCCTGGTCCAGCTATGGATCAGCATATAGAGGCTATTCTTGGAGCATCAAAAAATATTAAGCAGATTATAGTTACTCATACTCACCCAGATCACTCACCTGGAGTAAGGCTCTTGAAAGAAAAATTAGATATACCTGCTTACGGCATGTTGACTAAGTCTTCTAAGAACCAAGATACAACATTTAAGCCCCAAAGAATTCTTGAAGATGGCGAACTGCTTAAAGAACAGGATTATTGTCTCGAAGTTGTGCACACCCCAGGTCATGCCTCTAACCATTTATGTTTTATTCTAAAAGAAGAAAAGTTCATCTTTACAGGAGATCACATCATGAATGGATCGACGGTTGTTATTGGTCCGCCTGATGGCAATATGAAAGAGTATATTCAGTCGCTTGAAAAGCTGAAAGAGTATGACATAGAAAAAATTGCCCCGGGTCATGGAGAGGTACTTGAGAGTCCTCATCAAGTTGCTGAGTGGATAATTAATCATAGACTCGCAAGAGAAGAAAAAGTTTTTGCAGCATTAAAAGAAGTTTCTAGAGGTACGCCTGATTCTCTAGTTGAGAAAGTTTATGATGATGTAGATCCATCACTTTTTCCTATTGCGAAGGCTTCGCTTTTAGCTCACTTAATCAAGTTAGAAGAGGATGAAGTTATAACAAAAGAGGGTGAAGACTACGTCTGGGGTGGCGTTATTTAATTTTCACACCCGTACCTGCTAGAGCGCAATAACCATCAGGATTTTTTGCTAGGTATTGTTGATGATAGTGCTCAGCATAATAGAAGTGCTCTATTTCTTTAGTTTCAGTAGTGATCTTTCCTAACCCGTTTGAATTGAGTTGAGCTTGATATTCGTTCTTGGTTGTTTCAATGAGCTCTCTCTCATCGGCAGTTTGATAATAAATTCCTGATCTATATTGAGTGCCATGGTCGTTTCCTTGTCGCATTCCTTGCGTTGGATCATGGTCTTCCCAGAAAGTAGTTAGAAGAGATTCATAACTAATTACTTCAGGGTCATATACAACAAGTACAACTTCATTGTGTCCTGTCATTCCGGTGCAGACTTCTCTATAAGTTGGATTTTTTGTAATACCTCCTGCATATCCAGCGGAAGTTGAAAAAACACCCTCGAGTTCCCAAAACCTTCTTTCTACTCCCCAAAAACATCCCATACCAAAAATAGCTTGTTCTAGATTAGAGGCGAAAGGACCCAATAAAGGTGTTCCTTTCACGAAATGCTCAGATGGTACTTCCACTGCTTCATCTCTACCTTGAAGTGCTTCAGATGCAAGGGGTAATATATTTTTTTTATTCAATAGATCCATTAATGACATTAGTTATTCTCCCTATTTTCAATTAATTCATCCACAACAGCAGGGTCGGCTAAGGTTGTGGTATCGCCTAGATTATCAATTTCATTACTAGCTATTTTTCTTAATATTCGCCTCATAATTTTTCCTGATCTAGTTTTAGGAAGACCCGGAGACCACTGAATGATATCAGGTTTAGCTATTGCACCAATTTCTTTAGCTACCAATTTAATTAATTCAAGCTTGAGATCATCATCTGGCTCTATACCTGACATACAGGTAACATAACAATAAATGCCTTGTCCTTTGATCTCATGTTCGTATCCAACCACTGCAGCTTCTGCAACCTTTTCATGAAGGACTAATGCACTTTCTACCTCTGCTGTTCCTAATCTATGTCCCGATACATTCAAAACATCATCAACTCTTCCAGTAATCCAATAATATCCATCTGAGTCTCTTCTAGCACCATCACCAGTTGTGTAATAGCCCGGATACATTGAGTAGTAGGTATCTATGCATCTTTGATGATCTCCATATACTGTTCGGATTTGTGATGGCCAACTAGATTTTATTACTAGATTACCTGATCCTTCTCCCTCTATTTCATTCCCATTTTCATCCAACAAGGCAGGTTCTACACCGAGAAAAGGTTTGGTTGCGCTGCCTGGTTTCATTGGAGTGAAGCCAGACACGGGAGTTATCATCATTCCCCCGGTTTCGGTTTGCCACCAAGTATCAACAATAGGGCAGCTAGAATTTCCTACTACTTGAAAATACCACTCCCAAGCTTCAGGGTTAATGGGTTCGCCAACTGTACCAAGTATTCTTAAAGTTTTTCTTGAAGAAGATAGAACATATTTATCTCCTTGAGCCATGAGCGCCCTCAAGGCTGTAGGAGCTGTATAAAAGATATTCACATTATGTTTATCAATCACTTCCCAAAATCTTGAGGGAGAGGGATAAGTAGGAATACCTTCAAACATCAATGACGTAGCGCCATTTGCAAGAGGGCCGTATACGATGTAAGAGTGACCGGTTACCCAACCGACATCAGCAGTACACCAATATATTTCTCCATCTTTGTAGTCGAAAACCATTTCATGTGACATCGACGTCTGGAGGAGATATCCCGCAGTAGTATGCAATACTCCTTTTGGTTTTCCTGTAGAGCCTGAGGTATAAAGTATAAATAAAGGGTCTTCAGCATCCATTATCTCTGGCTCGCAGATATCAGAAACTTCTTTTATAATTTCTTCATATCTAACATCACATTTATCATTCCATTCAATATCAGCACCAGTTCTTGTAACCACTAAGACTGTATGAACATCTGGACAGGCCAGCAAGGCTTCATCTACATTTTTTTTAAGAGGAATTTTTTTCCCTCCTCTTAAGCCTTCATCAGCCGTGATAACCGCTTGGCAATCTGAATCTAAGATGCGATCTTTTAAGGATTCCGGAGAAAACCCTCCAAAAACTACAGAGTGAATTGCTCCAATTCTTGCACAAGCTAGCATCGCATAGGCAGCCTCAGGAATCATCGGCATATAAATACATACACGGTCACCTTTCTTAATCTCTCTTTTTTTAAGAATATTAGAGAATTTGCATACTTCGCTATAAAGCTGTTTATAAGAAATATGTTTGGATTCATCAGGATTATCCCCTTCCCAGATTAAAGCAATTTTTTCGCCCCTGTTTTTTAAGTGCCTGTCTATGCAATTGACTGAAGCATTTAATTTCCCGCCTTTAAACCAAGATACCTCACCCTTACTTAAGTTACTCTCATGTACTTGGTCCCATTTAGTTTCCCAATCCAGATAGCTATTAGCTTGAGCAGACCAAAACTCTTCCGGATTATTTATAGATTCTTCGTAAAGATTTTGAAATTCAGATTCAGTTATATTTGATTTTTCCAGGATCTCTTTTGATGGATTATAGATTTTTTGTTTATTCATGATATCTAAATTAAGGTGGGCGAAGGGTTAAAATACATTTTAGAACCTTCAGGTTTATTAAAATAATCTAGCAGTTTTTCCAACAGTAAATTGTAATCATTTTCATGTGTTTGAAAATCTAAATAATCAGAGTTCACTATTAATACTGGAGATCTATTGTAGTCAAAGAAGAATTCTTTATAGGTTTCATTTAAGAGCTCTAAATAGTCAAAGTTAATTGTTTTCTCCATCTCAATGCCTCTATGCATAACTCTTTCATATAGTGTTTTTGTTTCAGCTTGGAGATAAATCACTAAGTCAGGTGTTGGCAGATCTATAGAAAGATAATCATAAATCTGCTCATAGAGTTTTAACTCTTCAGCTGAAAGTGTTGCCTTTGCAAATAACTTATCCTTGTCTAATAAGAAATCTGAAACTTTGTTTGATGAGAAGATGTCATCTTGTTTGAGTTCTTGAATTTGTTTCACTCGCTGGAACAAAAAAAATAGTTGCGTTCCTAACGCTGCTTGTGACGGATTGACATAAAAGTCTGGAAGAAAAGGATTTTCCGATGGCTGTTCAAGGAAAGTATCATAGCTAAAGGAATCGGCTAACAGTCTAGTTAATGTAGTTTTGCCAGCACCTATGGGTCCTTCAACGGCTATAAACTTAGGTAATTTATTGAATTGCTTTAGATCGATAGTTTCTTTTTGCATATAGGATAATCTTACAAATATAGCTTCATTAAAACAAAAAAAATTTATTTTTAATTAAATAATCTTAGATCTTAATATGATATTTTCTCGGTCCACCACTTTCCTACGCCTCCCAGGTTTTCACCGGCACCTTCTCTTAATAGCAGTAAGTCATATCCTGCCCTGAATCTTTTATGCTTGAGTGTGACTTTCGACTTTTCGGGCACCCTGAGTAACATGATCTGAAGCTCCCATGTTTCTTTGATTGATTGTTGAATCCTGCCGGGAATAAAACAATTTTCATTTTGCCTCTTTAAGATCAAGCTAGCTGCTCTTGAAATATTATGTAATTTAGTCTTCTTTGAAGTTAGACCACCCATTTTATTAACAAGGGCCGGCCATAATAATACCGAAAAGAGGAATGCAGGAGTAAGAGACTTATTTTTTTTGTACCTGTCGTCAGTATTTTTTAAAGCATTGTAAATAAATCGCTTATCTTTCTTTGAATTGAGAAAATCTTTTGTTAGTGGAAGCAGATGTTCAAGTAAATTATGACTATTCATCTCAGTCATTATTAATTCGGCATTACCAGTCAGAAGCATTTTAAGAGTTTCTTCATATTTCCTTCCTGAAGAAATTTCTTTTAGGAGATAAGAAAGTTTTTTCATATCCTCTTCAAGCTTCTTGTCTAAATCTAGGCTTAATTTTGCTTTAAATCTTATTGCCCTTAATATTCTAACGGGATCTTCTTTAAACCTCTCAAAGCTGTCCCCGATTGACTTTAATTTTTTATTTTGAAGATCTTTGAAGCCACCAACAAAATCTATAATTTCCATTGTTTCAATATCTAGATATAACGAATTGATAGTAAAATCTCGTCTGAAAGCATCATCTTCAATATTTCCGTAATTATTGTCTCTTAATACAAGTCCTTTGTTAGATTTTTTGGTATTTCTTTGGCTAGATGACCTGAAAGTCGAAATTTCAGTTATTTTTCTACCACTTCTTGAATGAACTATTTTAAATCTTCTGCCTATGATTCGAGTTCTTGGCAAAAGACTATTGACTTCTTCAGGAGTAGCATCGGTTACTACATCACAGTCTTTGGGCTTGAGTCCGAGAATAGAATCTCTTACAAATCCACCGACTATATAGCCTTTAAAACCAGCCTTGTTGAGTCTTTGGATAATTGATTTTGCATCATTATCGATTTGATCTAATTCTATATGATGCTTCGAGACCTTAATGATCTCTGGAGAAATATTATAATGGTCTATCGCAACCAAAATAATTTAACCATATTGCTGTCTCTCATGAATCTCTTCAATTGTTTTACAGTCAATACAACGTGTTGCTGTAGGCCTGGCTTCAAGTCTTCTAATGCCAATCTCTATCCCACACGATGCGCAATAACCATAATCACTTGCCTTGAGATCCTCTACTGATTCATTTATTTTTGAAAGAAGTTTCCTTTCTCTTTCTCTTGTTCTTAGTTCTAAAGTAAATTCTTCTTCATGAGTAGCTCTATCTGATTCATCAGGAAAATGACTGACATTTTTTTGTATTTTGTCCGCAGTTCTATCTTGCTCAATCTGAAGTTGATGTTTCCAGCTACCTAGAATGTCTAGGAAATGCTGTTTTTGCTTAGCATTCATATATTTTTCGTTCTTTTTTAAAGCATAAGGTTTAATGGAGGCAAGGAATTGTGATTCTTCGTACTTTACAGTTGCTTTGGTTTTCTTGGGTGTTATCTTTTTTGTCGAAGTCTTTTTAGCTGCTTCTTTCTTTGGTGTTGCTTTCTTTGAAGCTGTTGGCTTCTTAGCAGCTAATTTTTTTGCAGGAGTTTTCTTAGCAACTACTTTTTTTGCAGGAGCTTTGGCTTTTACTGTTTTTTTTGCAGGCATTTTGTATAATTTTTTATATTGTTTGACCTTGAAGGCGCAGCAATTTAGCAGAATACTTTTTTAATTGCTAGAAAAAGTTTCTTTAATTTCTAGATACTCCTCTTTGGCAAGCCTAGGGCCAGAATTTTGTACAGTTTTAGAGGCCGCAAAGCATCCAAAATAAGCAGATTCCTCCAGAGTTTTTGATTCATTGATACCGTTGAGAACGGCTCCAGCAAACATATCGCCAGCTCCATTAGTATCTATCGCGTTCACTTCTATACCTGGAACACTAAACTGACCATTTTGATCATAGCCTGCGCAGCCTTTCGATCCTTTAGTTATTAACAGATTGTCTGTGTAATTTTTGAAATAGCCAAATATTCCTTCTTCTTGGTCAGACTCCGCAAATTCCTTTGCTTCATCTTCGTTACAGAAGATAAGATTACATTTTATATTGATGAGCTCCTTTATCTGTTCCTTAAAGGAACTGACTATAAATGGGTCAGATAAAGATATAGCTACCTTAGTATCATGAACCTTCGCAAGATTTATAGCTTTTTTATAGGACTCAAATCCTCCTGGAGAGGCGATTAAATAACCTTCTAAAAAAAGGAATTTTGAGTTTTTTATTACCTCTTCACTAACATTATCAATTGAAAATTCTGAATTGATGCCAAGATTAGTACACATTGTTCTTTCTGCATCTTCCGATATCATTACAAGACATTGCCCTGAGGGAATTTCTGATTCTATAAGTGAAGACGCATGGTTAACATCATTCAATGATAAATCTTCAAGATAAAATCTACCGTTCTCGTCGTCTCCAACTATACAGGTCATATAACATGTAGAACCAAATAGAGAGGCGGCTACGACTGAATTTGTACTGGATCCACCGCAAGCTTTTTCTGCCGACTTACCTAATGTGCCAAGCGCTTCTATTAAATCATTCTGATCATCTTTATCTATCAAGGTCATTGCACCTTTTGGAATCCCTTGGCCTTCAATCTTCTTTGAAAATTCGTCATCAATTTGAAAAGTCACATCCACTAAGGCGCTGCCCAAGGAGCATATATCGTAATTCATTTTATTACCCATTTATTTTTAAAAAACGTAGACTGTTCGAAATGTACCAACTTATCAAGTAATAAATGAAATTTAAGCTTTCTATAGGCATTATTTTTGGGCTGATTGCATTTGCTACGCTAATTTTTTCAGCTGCATTGATAGCGGTTATTGATTACCGAGTAACCTCTAAGCTAGATGGAGTTCTGTGGACAGTTCCTGCCAAACTTTACTCTAGGCCTTTGGAGCTGGCAGAAAGTATAGAGGTAAATAAAGATAACCTAATTAAAGAACTGGAAATGCTTTCTTATCAGAAAGTTAAACGGCCCGAAAAATCAGGACAATTTAGTTTTTCTAGAGATAAGCTAACGATATTTTTGAGAGGATACAAGAATCAGCGATCGGGGATTTTTGACATTACTTTTGAGAAATCAAATGTTAAGAGTATTAAGAATCAGTTAGGTATATCTGAAGACCTTATTAAACTCGAACCTTTAGTAATAGGAGGTATGTATCCAGCCCATATGGAAGATAGAGTTTTATTGGATTGGCCTGAAGTGCCTCAAGTACTTATAGAAACCATACTTGCAGTGGAAGACCAGAATTTCTTTAATCACTATGGTGTATCTCTAAGGTCTATCTCAAGAGCCTTCTTAAAGAATATACAGGCAGGTGAGGTTGAGCAAGGCGGCAGTACAATTACTCAGCAACTCGCAAAAAGTCTTTTCTTTACTTCAGCACAAACGATTAGAAGAAAAGTAATGGAGGCGATAGCCTCTCTATTGATTGAATTTCATTATTCAAAAGAAGAAATCTTATTGGCATATATAAATGATGTTTTTTTAGCTCAATCAGGAAAGCGTGCAATACATGGATTTGGCATGGGAGCACAACATTTTTTTGGTACTTCAATAAAAAATCTTGAAACAGATCAAATAGCACTTCTTGTTGGGATGTTGAAAGGACCTTCTTTGTATAATCCAAGACGTAACCCTAGCAATGCAACTGAAAGAAGAAATTTGGTTCTAACTGTTCTAAATAGAAACTTTAAGATATCTGACTCTGAGCTTGCACAATTAAAAACAAAAGAACTGGGAGTGGCACGTCCAAATTACAGGACGGAAACTAAATATCCTGCCTTCCATGATCTTGTGAGGATCGAATTGCAAGAAAACTTTAATGAAAAGGACTTAAGGACAAAGGGGTTGTCCATAGAAACTAATGTTGACCCAATTCTGCAAGACGCACTTGAAAAAAGTATTATTAAAACAAAGGCTCAGCTCATAAAGAAATATGGTAAGAAATTATCAGATATTGAAGGTGCTGCAATCGCGGTAGATGTATCTAACGGTGAGGTTAAAGCGGTAGTTGGCAGTACTGCGCCTTCAGCTTATGGATTTAATAGATCAATAAATGCTATCAGACCTATAGGTTCGCTGGTCAAACCATTTATTTATCTTACCGCCTTAGATCAGTATAAAAAATATAACCTCACCACTATGCTAGATGATTCCAAGCTCAGTATCCGAAGTGGGGGAGAAATCTGGGAGCCTGATAATTTTGACAAAAAGTTTCACGGAAAAATCCCTCTCCATGTTGCATTGTGGCAATCTTATAATATTGCTTCTGCAAGACTGGGTTTAGACGTTGGTTTCGAAGCTGTAGAGGATATGTTTTCTAAGTTAGGAATTGATAAACAATTTCAAAACTATCCATCATTATTTATAGGTTCTTTTGAGTTATCACCCTATCAAGCCATTCAGGCTTATCAGACAATAGCAGCAGATGGTTTCTATACTCCTTTACGGTCTATACGAGAGATCAAGGATACAAAAGGAGAAATCGAGTTTTCTTATCCTTATAGTATTGAACAAAGAATCAGGCCTGAGCCTGTAGCTTTATTGAAGTTTGCAATGCAACAAACCTTTGAAAGAGGAACTGCGAGGGGTTACTCATCTGAAGACATTCGATCTTGGAATGCTGGAGGTAAAACAGGTACTTCTGATGATCAGCGTGATAGCTGGTTCGTTGGCTTTGCTGGAGAGATACTTGTCTTGGTTTGGTTAGGTTTTGATGATAACCGAACAACCCCTTTAACAGGAAGAACGGGTGCATTTCAGGTATGGAAAAATTTTATAGACGAGACAAAACCAATTTCTAAGGCTAAAAATTCCTTACCGCGTATTAATTATCTTTGGACTGATATGAAAGATGGTCTTTTGAGTGGTAAAAAATGCAAGGATTCTTTGCTTGTGCCATTTATAGAGGGTACTGAACCAAATTCAATCCCATCTGTCAGAAGAACATGTTCAAATAGGATTGAGAATTCCGATGAAGGTTTATTGGACAAACTCAAGCAGGCTTTTGAGGGAGGTCAAGGTTGAATTTATTAAAGTTAAATATCATTATTATCATTTCGATATTTCTATACTCTTGTGCGGCTAACCAAAATACAAGAGATGCATCTCTTTATGCGGTTCCCGTAAATGATTTTTCACGAACAGTTGAATTATTAATAGCTAATGAAGAATTTTTGGAGTCAGAAATTATGAAAATTAATGCTTTAAATCCTTCTATCCAAAGAATAATTCTTGGAGCTGATAATTTTTTGAAGAAAGAAAATTATCCAAAAACTAACTCTGAACTAGAAAGAGCATTTAGGCTTACAAAAAGTGAAGGTGCTCTCTACTTGAGAATTGCGCATTTGAGATACAAACAAGGCCTGCTTAAGGAATCAGAATCCTTTGCATCAAGAGGTTTGCTGTTAAGTAACATATCCTCGTGGGAGCGTTTACTGCTAAATGTCTATTTAAAGAACTAGGGCTAGATAGTGTTTTCGCAAAAATATATAATTCTTCGCCCTCGAATAGTTAAGATTAAAACATAATGAAAAACGTTGGAATAATAGGTGGTTCAGGATTCGCTGGTGAAGAGCTTGTTAGGTATCTAAGCGTCCGCGAGGATACTAGTATTTTGGCTGTAAGTTCTAGGGAGCTTAGAGGCAAGAGAACGTCAGAGATTGTGGAGGACACGGAACTCTTTTTTGTTGATCCTGAAGATGATATTTTCTTTGATTGCGATGTTGTATTTTTTGCTACTCCGCACGGAGTTTCGATGAATAGAGCCAACTCTTTTCTTGAAAAAAATATAAAAGTTATAGATCTTTCTGCCGACTTTAGGCTGAAAGATAGTAAGATCTGGAGAGACTGGTACAAAAGTGAGCATAAGGATTTAGATAATCTATCAAGCTCCATATATGGACTGACCGAACTTAACTCTGAACTTATCAAAACAAGTAGTCTTGTTGCTGTTCCAGGCTGCTATCCTACTGCTTCTATATTAGGCCTCATGCCACTGATGCAGCTGGATAACAATATTGAATCAATCACTATAGATGCTAAGTCAGGAATTAGTGGAGCAGGAAGAAGTACCGTAGAAAACAACTTAAAAGAAGACATCGAAGAAAACTTTTATGCTTACGCCACTTCTGGTCATAGACACCTTCCTGAAATTAGCCAGATATTAGAAGAAATTTATGGCGAACCTATAGCATTAAATTTTTTACCTCATTTGATACCGGCTATGCGAGGGATTTATGCAACTATGTATGTGAATTTTACAAAACTACCTGAGCAAAATATTTTAGAAATCTATAAAAATTTTTATAAGGATTCACCTAATATTACCTTAATGGATATTGATCAAGTCCCTGAGATTTCCAAAGTATCTTTTACAAACAAATGTCAGATAGGAGTTTATCCTTCTGCTATCTCTAATCAGCTTGTAATTATTTCTTCAATAGATAATTTAATTAAGGGTGCTGCTGGTCAGGCAATCGAATGTTACAATTTAATGTGTGGATATAACCAAATGAAAGGCCTTACTAATGGTTGAAACTTATACCCCTTCATTAATGCAACTCACTAATGGAGCTGTACATAAAATACTATCACTAAAAGATAGTGAATCAAATAATGATACTTTGAATCTAAGAGTTTATGTAACAGGTGGTGGCTGCTCGGGTTTTCAGTATGGATTTTCATTTGATAGTATCGTCGATGAAGACGATACATGTATTGGAAAGGAAGGAGCTAACCTAGTAATTGACTCATTGAGCCTTCAGTACCTTCAAGGATCTACAGTTGACTATGTTGAGGACTTAACTGGGTCCAAGTTTATTATTTCTAATCCAAATGCTACCACTACTTGTGGATGTGGAGAGTCTTTCTCTATATAGACGGAGAAAATATTCTTCCAAGATAAACCGCACCTTTACTGCCCGTAATTTCCTCTAATTCAAACTTTACTTCATCTAATCTTTTCTTGGCGAGCCAAGCAAAGCATATTGCTTCTAAATAATCCGGATCAACGCCTATTTCTTGAGTTGTCTTACACTTTTTATTGAGTCCTCTAGAGATTCTCTCAAGGAGGTATTTATTATGAACACCACCTCCGCAAAAATATATCTCATCTTCAATTACATTTAATTCATTTAAAGAATTTAAAAGACTTTGGGCAGTCATCTCAGCCAGAGTGGCTTGTACGTCTTTAGGCTCTAGTTCTTTATTGATATTTTTTAGATGTATCTCTAGCCAAGTTAAACTGAAATAATCAGGACCAGTGCTTTTTGGATAATCTAATAAAAAATAATTATCATTCATCATATTATCAAGAAGACTTTGTATTATGTTGCCAGATTTAGCCCATTTTCCATCTTGATCATAGTTTCCTTTTCCATTTTTTCTATTCCAGGAGTCCATAAGGCAGTTTCCTGGACCAGTATCAAACCCTATTAATTTATCATCACCCAATACAGATATATTAGTTATACCTCCAATATTTATGATTATTCTTTTTTCTTTATGAGTATTAAAAACCTCATTATGAAACACTGGTGACAAGGGGGCGCCTTGCCCTCCTGCGGCTATATCATCATTTCTAAAATGACCTACAGTTGTAATACCAAGATTATCACTTACTAGTTGTGGATCACCAATTTGAAGAGAGAAAGGGTTCCGAGACTTAGGTTCATGTTTTATGGTTTGGCCATGCGATCCGATGGCTTCTACTTCACTTGAATTTATAGATATAAGAGTTAAGAAGGCGTTAATGCTATCGCAAAAAAACTCTCCAAGCTCTCTATCAAGGAGCGATAATGATGACTCATTTATTTCTGATCTAATGGAGAGTTCTAAAATTTCTTTTTTTAAGTATTTAGGAATGTCAAAGTTTCGCAGCCCCAGAATTTCTATTGCCTCTCCTTTGCAATTAATAGCAGCACAATCTAGTGAGTCTACGCTGGTCCCTGTCATTAGACCTATAAAGATCTTATCCTCCATAGAATTCTCTTTGGTCGATTAGATATTGATACTTTTGTAATTCATTAATTAGATCTGATGATTTTTCTTTATAGGCCATTAGCTCAGAGGACCGGATTGGAGATGCATTAGGAAACTTAACCTTTAGCGGATCTGTGTGTTTACCATTTACATGAAATTCATAATGCAAATGAGGTCCTGTTGCAAGACCAGTACTTCCTACATAACCAATAGTTTGACCTTGTTTTATTTTTCTTCCCACTTTTGTTCTGGCACTAAACCTATCTAAATGGCAATATCTTGTCACGTAATCTTCAGAATGTTTTATCTTGATTTCATTACCACAACCAGCGTTATATTCTGCGAATAGAACAGTTCCATCTCCCGTAGCTCTTATGGGAGAACCCTTATTGGCTGCATAATCTACCCCTCTATGAGCTCTGATTGTATGTAGAACGGGATGCCTTCTTTTAAGGTTATATTTTGAACTGATATAGCTCAGCTTTACTGGAGATCTTAAAAAGGCTTTCTTAACATTTTCCCCTTCAAGATTAAAATACTCTGAATTTTGTTCATCTAAATCGTATCTCACCGCAATGAACTTCTTGTTTCTATTATTAAATTCAGAGATAAGAATATCTCCATCAATTACCTTTTCACCATCAATGATTACTTCTTCATAGACAATACTAAAGGTATCACCAGGACGAATATCATGTGTGAAATCTATATCCCATCCGTTAATGTAGGCTAAATCCATTAATACACTATCAGGAACATTTTCTCTAAGACCCGACATATACATAGAGTCTTTTATAACGACATGTTTAAAGACCTTCACCTTCTCAATTTTCGATTCATATCTTGAAATCACATAAGAACTATCAACCCTTTCGGCCCTGATACCAGACTTAATATTATCCACATAGATAAGCTTCTCTAATTCGCCATATTCATTAACATAAGCCTTAATCTTGTCTCCAACCTCTATTTTTGACAGCAGATCACTTTTTTTACTATTAATTAATTTAATTATATTTTCTTTAGATACTCCCAGATTATCAAGAATAGTAAACAGAGAGTCGTTTCTTTTTATTACAACTTCTTTTTCTATATATGGGATTTCAATTTGATAGTCTTCAGAAAGTGAACTTAGCTTTAATGGCTTTCTAAGTTCAGAGATTTTATCCTCTTCAGTAAAGTCTTTACTGCCTAAAATACTTATGCAAACAAGCAGGAGAAACCCTAAAATCATAGCTAAGACATGCTTCATAGGGATGTTTCTTAATATGGTTAATATTTCTGTAACCAGCATAAAGTCGAATGATACCTCAAAAAGATCATATAATAGACCACAATGAGTAAAGAGAGCTTAGAACTTTTAACAAGAGGAACAGAAGAAATCATCCCAGAAGAAGCCTTCTTAGAGCAAATAGACTCTAAAAAGACTTTGAGAATAAAAGCGGGGTTTGATCCTACTTCTCCAGACTTACATTTGGGTCATACTGTTCTTCTCAATAAAATGAAAATATTTCAAGATCTGGGACATGAGGTAATCTTTCTAATAGGAGACTTTACCGGACTAGTAGGTGATCCTTCTGGTGTAAACGAAACCAGACCAGTACTAACAGAAGACCAACTAAGTCTGAATGCTGAAACTTACAAACAACAAGTTTTTAAGATTCTAGATCCAGATAAAACTGAAATTAGATATAATTCTGAGTGGATGAATGAAGTACATCCTTCAGAATTTATAAAATTACTATCTTCTTATACAGTAGCAAGAATGCTTGAAAGAGATGATTTTTCAAAGCGGTATAAAGCCCAACAACCTATATCCATACATGAATTCTTATACCCGATTTTACAAGGCTACGATTCAGTTAAACTAAATGCTGATATAGAAATGGGTGGTACCGATCAAAAATTTAACTTACTTTTAGGTAGGGAAGTTCAGAAACATTACGGACAAAAACAACAATCAATACTTACCGTACCTTTGCTAGAGGGCTTGGATGGGGTAAAGAAAATGTCAAAATCTCTGGGTAACTATATAGCTCTGGAAGATAAGCATGATGATATGTTTGGAAAAATTATGTCGATTTCAGATGATCTGATGTGGAGATATTTCTCTTTATTAAGCTTTAGAACATCTAAAGAAATATTGGCTTTCAAGAATGATATCACTGAGGGAACAAACCCTAGGGATATTAAATTTTTGTTAGCTGAAGAGATTGTTGAAAGGTTTCATAAAGGTTTAGGAGAAGTTTCAAAAGAAAACTTCATTAATAGATTTCAAAAGGGAAATATTTCGCAAGACATAGAAGAGATAAATATAAATATTGAAAATGATTCTGAGCTTTTAACAAGAATTATTAAGGAGTCTAAGCTTCTTTCAAGCACTTCTGAAGCGTTACGAATGATCCAGCAAGGAGCAGTAAAGTTAAATGATGAGAGGGTGTCTGATACGAAAACTACAGTTCAGAAAGGTTCATCAAACTTAATACAAGTAGGCAAAAAAAAGGTGGCAAAGATATTTATTCTCTAAAGAACAAAAACTTCTTTGAAACTAGATGATTTGATGTATACTGCGCGTCCCCTCGTTCGCGAAGGGAAGTTTTTTAAAAGTTTTAATAAGTAATTCGTGTGGGCGCTTATAATTAAGCGCAACTTACCAAAGTTAGTAATTATTTTATATTTATATAATTTAAAAGCTGACTTTAAAAAGTTAGTAATTATTTTATATTTATATAATTTAAATGCTGACTTTAGTGTCATTTGACACTTAATTCAAAATTCAATTGAAGAGTTTGATCATGGCTCAGATTGAACGCTGGCGGTAACTTTTAAACATGCAAGTCGAGCGGTAACAGACATAAAGATTCAGCTTGCTGAATCCGGTGCTGACGAGCGGCGAACGGGTGAGTAACGCGTAGGAATCTACCCAGTAGCGGGGGATAGCCAGAGGAAACTCTGATTAATACCGCATACGCCCTGAGGGGGAAAGGGGGCAATTTATTGCTCTCACTATTGGATGAGCCTGCGTAAGATTAGCTAGTTGGTAGGGTAAAGGCCTACCAAGGCTACGATCTTTAGCTGGTCTGAGAGGACGATCAGCCACATTGGGACTGAGACACGGCCCAGACATCTACGGATGGCAGCAGTTAAGAATATTGGACAATGGGGGCAACCCTGATCCAGGTATACCGCGTGTGTGAAGAAGGCCTTAGGGTT
>CALJGK010000032.1 GCA_938075195.1 uncultured SAR86 cluster bacterium | reverse complement strand
CTATTCAATTTATATGTCAGTCGATATCAAGAAAGATATCAAAGACAAATAGAATTTTTAAATACAGCTCAAACAGAAAGCTTTGATACGCCTCGGGCTTTACTAAGGGATTTATCAGAGATTGAAAGGTTAAGCTCTCTTGATGACCTAAATGCACTATGGATAGATTTAAGTACTAATGATGTCATTCAGTTAATGCTTTCCGGTAACACTCTAGAAGAGGCGACTACTAAGACTGTTAAGAGAATGGATAATCAATTGAATTATTTTTTGCAAACAAGAAATGAAGATGTTTTCAATATTTTTGTTAATTCTGTTGCTTCTATTTATGGGCCCCATACCAATTATATGTCGCCTAAAAATTCGGAAGATTTTGATATCAACATGAGTTTATCTTTAGAAGGAATTGGCGCCCTGCTTTCATCCGATGGCTTATATACCTCTATTTCTTCACTGGTTCCCGGTGGGCCGGCTGAAAAGACCGAATCCTTAAAACCTAAAGATAAAATTATAGGAGTTGGGCAAGACGAATCGGGCGAGATCATAGATGTTATCGGTTGGAGAATTGATGATGTAGTTGATCTGATAAGAGGCCCTAAAGGATCAAAAGTAAGACTAGAAATTATCCCTTCTACGTCTTTAAATGATTCTGAAACAAGAGAAATAGAGATCATTAGAAATGTTGTTAAGCTAGAAGATCAAGCTGCAGAGAAAAAAATTCTCTCCTTCAAAAGGAATGAAATGGATTACAAAGTAGGCGTCATTGAATTACCTGCTTTCTATTTTGACTTCGATGCTTATCAGAAAAGAGACTACAACTATAAGAGCAGCAGTAAGGATGTTAAGAAACTACTCAAAGAACTTAAAAGAGAAAATATAGATGGTCTGGTGATTGACCTACGAAATAATGGCGGGGGGTCACTGTACGAAGCAAATGCCTTGGCTCACCTTTTTTTAGGAAGAGGAACAACAGTTCAGGTAAAAAGCTCTAGTGGTAAAATACAAGGCCTAGGTGAAAGATGGGGCTATCAGTTCTTTGATAAGCCACTTCTCGTGCTTGTTAATAAGTTTAGTGCTTCTGCTTCTGAAATTCTTGCCGGAGCAATTCAAGATTATGATAGAGGCTTGGTTGTTGGTACTGACACTTTCGGTAAAGGCACAGTTCAAAAGGTTGATCTGCTATCGTCAGGCCAAATAAAATTTACTGAGTCAAAATTTTATAGAGTCTCTGGAAGTAGTACTCAAAATCAAGGAGTTAAGCCTGATATTGAATTACCTTCACTTTTTAACATCGATGAAATTGGCGAAAGTAAATTAGATAGAGCTCTTGCACATGATTCGATACCCATGGCTTCTTTTAAGAACTTTAATCGTGTTAGTGGATATAAAGATATCTTGAAGCAAAAAAGCTCAATAAGAATTAAAGAATCTCCGCTGTTTGAAAGCATTAGAGTTAGAAAGCAATGGCAAGAAGATAATGAAATTGAATTCCTAGATTTGAACTTTCAATCAAGATTAAAACAAAAGAATAAAATAGAAGCGTTCTTATTATCTAATCAGAATAGCCTTAGAGAAAAAGTGAACTTGCCTACTTATGAAACTTACAAAGAGTTTATGGAACGTGAAGATGATCCAGACATACTTGATATTAACTCTGAAATTTTGGGGGAAGCCGCAAATATACTGATAGATTTAATTGAACTCAAAAATAAGCCCCTACTGGCCATATCAACAACACAGGACAATGATGAAAGTTATCTCATTCAATATCAATAGCATTCGTGCGCGACCTCATCAAGTAGAGGCGATAGTAAAAAAACACCAACCAGACGCAATAGGTCTGCAAGAAACAAAAGTTCATGATGATGACTTCCCATACGAAATACCTGAATCACTAGGATATAAAGCTCATATTCACGGTCAAAAAGGTCATTATGGCGTTGCTATACTCACCAAGGAAGAGCCCGTCTCAGTCAATAAAGGTTTTGAAACGGATGATGATGAAGCTCAAAAAAGATTTATATCTGTAACCCTTAAGAAGGGTAGAAAAAAAATTCATATATTAAATGGCTATTTCCCCCAAGGAGAAGAGCGAAATCATCCAATAAAATTTCCTTACAAAGTAAAGTTTTATCAGGATCTTATGGTTCATATCAAAAAAAATTATGACCCAAAAGATCATCTCATGGTTATGGGAGATTTAAATATATCACCAGAAGATATTGATATAGGTATTGGTGAAGAAAATAAGAAACGATGGCTTAGATCTGGAAAATGTAGTTTTTTGCCTGAAGAGAGAGAAATGCTTTCTACATTAACCAATTGGGGGCTTTTTGATTCATACAGAACGCTATTTCCAGATAGTGATGATGAATTTAGCTGGTTTGATTATAGAAGCAAAGGGTTTGAGGACAACCCTAAACGCGGACTTAGAATTGATCATATTTGGGTCACTAAAAAACTCAATACAATCGTTCGAGATAGCGGTATAGACTATGAGATTAGAGGGATGGAAAAACCTTCAGATCACGCCCCCATCTGGACCAAGTTCGATCTATAGCCTTCTTTTAGAAAAAAAGTTCTTTAATAGCTCTGAAGATTCTTCAGCTAAAGGTCCCCTAGAATAAGCAACTTTATGATTGATATAGTCAGAATCAAGTAAATTTCCATTACTTATAACTGCACCAGACTTAGGATCTGTGGCAGAAAAAATTAAATTTTCTATCCTAGAATGGATTAATGCGCCACAACACATCATGCAAGGTTCAAGAGTCACGTATATTGATGTCTTCTCTAATCTGTAATTATTAAAAAACTTTGCAGCCTGTCTGATGACGTTAATTTCAGCATGAGAATTAGGATCATTCATTGAAATCGGTTGATTATGCGATTCAGCAATAATTTCACCTTCGAAAGTTAAGACAGCACCTACTGGAACTTCTCCCATATCAGAAGCTTTTTTGGCTTGAGACAATGCCCTTTGCATGAAAAAAAGCTCTTTATTCACAAAATATCAATTGCAAATTCTTTGATTTGTTCGATTTCAATTATTTCCAATGCCTTGATATTAGTTGCTTTTGCAATGATATGAGGTGCAGCACCAGCCTCATAAGCTTCAAGCCATCTATTAGCGCAAAGACACCATCTGTCTCCAGGATTTAGTCCGGGGAAATTAAATGCTGGCACAGGATTGATTAGATCATTGCCCCTAGATGAGCTAAATTCAAGAAACTCTTTATTCATGAGCGCACAAACTGTGTGACTGCCTGCATCGTGATCTGAGGTCTCACAGCAGCCATTACGAAAAAATCCTGTCATAGGATCACAACTACAATCTTCTATCTCTTCGCTAAATATATTCAGTTGTATTTTTTCAGTCATTAACTTTTTTAATCATTTTATACATTGGAACTTTGTTTCCAATTTGACTAATGTACTCGACTTCTTGCTCAATCTCATAGCCTCTTTTTTCATAAAGCAAAATTCCAGAGACAGTAGCCATTAATTCAAATTTATCGAACCCTAATCTTACCGATTCATTTTCGGCAAGTTTTAGTACATAACTTCCAATGCCCTGCCTAGTATGCTCCGGATGAGTATACATGGCTCTTATTTTGGCCGCATCCATGCCCGGAATCAGTAAATCATCTGATCTATTTGGGGTGTGATTGCCACCAAAGAGTGTTTTTCTGGCACTGTACCCACCAGATCCAACTAATTCATCATTCTGAAATACTAAAAAATAGCTTTTATCATTAATAAGCTGGCTATCTAACCCCATAGATTCATTTGCAGCCTCAAGTTCACCCTCATCAAGGAGATCCCCTAGTAGTTTAGAAATAGATAGATTCATCAATTTTTTTATCTGATGACTATCTTTAAGACGAGCTATTTTGTGTTCAAGCATAGATAAGGTACATACTTAAAAGGTACATATAAGAAACAATAACAAAATATAAGCGAAATAAGCACTTGAATAATTTTATTTTAGTTTGCATATATACTCAACCACCTTTAAAATGGCGCCATCGAGCTTTGATCCTATTGCAGCGATGTAAAAAAATAGCTAAAACGGAATTTAATTCTGTTCATCTATTTACACCCTGTCTTAGGTAAGAAGCTATTTTTAAATAAACTTTGGGGTAAACAATATGTTTAAAACAAGAATAAGCGGATTAGCGATTGCTCTTTCACTTTTACTTATCCCTTCAATTCCTTCTCTTGTCGCAGCCGCTGACGAAGTTGAAGAAGTTGTAGCGATTGGTACTAGGAGAGAGGCAAGATCTGTTGGTGATTCTCCTGCTCCCGTTGATATTATTAGTGGATCTGATTTCACTAATCAAGGCGCGGCGGATCTACCTGACATGATCAGAACACTCGTTCCTTCCTTTAACGTAAATACACA
>CALJGK010000031.1 GCA_938075195.1 uncultured SAR86 cluster bacterium | reverse complement strand
AAAAACAAAAGAGGAAGCTAAAAAAACCAAAATTATAGTAATTATCGGATGGAATATTTTTCGCCAATACTCTAGCAATAAATTATTTTTTCTATATTCGGAAACCTCTTCATTTATAGCATTCCTTAATTCTGTAATAGAGAAGTACTTCGGTGAAAGAATTTTTCTCATATCTGAATCTTTGGGAGAATCTTCCCATATTTTTCTTTCATAAATCTTTGGATCTGAGATTCGAAAATTAATTACTGTAGAGTTAATCAAGGTCCAAATGCCCTCTTCTCTGATAGCTGATGGGGAACTTATCACTCGGTTTATTTTATTTTTATCATCGAGTTGATAAATTGTAATGTCCTTGATAAGGCTCCTATTTGGAGATGATTTAAAAAAGGTTATGGAAGATTCTGCTGCAATCCAATAACCATCATCTAAGGTTATCTTATTTTGCTTAATTAGTCTGTTCTCTTCATTTGCTTGAGAAATTGAAGGTAATGATGTTTCTTGAAATATAAAACTAAGAATAATGATTAACAAGGTTGGCCTGAGACAGGCAATAACTAGACTAAAGTCAGACTTTCCAAGCACCTTAGCTCCTATTAATTCACCCTCTTCTTTAATACTTCCCAGACCAATAAGAACACCTAAAAGACAAATGTAAGACAGATATGCATAAAGAGAACTGGGTATGGAAATTAATGAATATAAAAAAGCATCCATAATTTGATATGAAATAGATAGGTCAGAAATTTCAGAAATTAAAGAGAAAAGAAAGTCTACAGTGGACAATGCAATTGCAACAATGCAAATGCTTTGCAGAACTTTCTTAGAAATATTTCTATCTATTAAGTCTCCTAGCAACCAGTTCATTTATAAACCCTTAAAGAGTAAAAGTTTAAAATCACTGCTAAAACTAAGAAAATAAAATGAGTCAACATCATAGATGTTATTTCTGTGACTTCATTGCCTTTGAAACTCAAGAGAAGGCCTGTATAAGTTAAAAAAATTAATAATCCTGGAAGTACACGAGAGTATCTTCCCTTCCTTGGAGATATCTTACTGATCGGCACAGCAATAAACATACTCAAAACAGTCATGAATATTATTGAAATTGACCAAATAAATGGCTTGGTAGATTCCTCCGAATGAGATCTATTATCTGCATTATCAAGTGATTTATTTACTAGGGACAGTTTATCGAATTGAACGGACATAAATTGATCAGGCTTCGATTCAGAAAAAGAATATCCTGCTTCGAAATTTAGAAAAGTTTTTTCTAGCTCAGTAATATTAAATCGCTTCGCCACAATAACATTATTTGAATTAGCCTCGAGATCATTAATCTTTAAAAATACATCAGTTAAATTATTTTTATCTTTTCCCTTGGCAAATAAGAGTATTTCATCATTAAGTTTATGAAATTTTCCTGGTGTTAAAGCTTTAAACCTTTCTTCTAAAGTCCTTACCTCAAGAAGGTTAGATACTCTAAATTCAAAATTGGGGCTAAGTACTGTTGAAAAGTAAACCAGCATGGTGCAAATAATTAATGCAGGAATGCTCAATAGCGAATAAACCCTGGTGAGACTGAAACCAGATTGTTCCATGATAACAAATTCACTTTCTGATCTAAATTTACTTATAGACAGAATTATTGAGAGAAAAAAGCCTAGGGGTAAAATAAGTTCTAAAAATTCAGGAAGTCGCAAGAGGACTATAGAAAAAACTATTTCTGGACTGATCTCACCTCTTGAAGCCTGTTCTAGGTATTGAATTGATCTTGACGATACAATAATCAAAATAAAAATTAAGCTTATAGTCAAAGTATATGAGAAAATACTCTTTAAGAAATAACGATTTAAAATCATAAAACTTGTATTAGATACTCTTAGTAGTTAATCCTACTCTTTATTAGAATAATATTCTCTATAGAAGTTTACTTTTATTAATTATTGCTAAAGTAATATCCAGATTTAAATTTATCAAAAGGAGATAAAATGAAAAAAAGACTCGCGCTTACACTAAACCAAGAACTTTCAAAAAATCTTATAAAAACTAAAGGCGATGCACTAGTTATTGGAGTGAATGAAGGAAGAGTCTTAAATGCACAAGCTGCAAGCATAGATACTGTTACACAAGGAGCTATTAAAAAGCTTATCAAAAGAGGTGAGTTTGAAGGGAAAGTTGGACAAATGTCTTACATAGCAACAAATGATGGAATCGCAGCTGAAAGAATCTTCTTGGTTGGATGCGGTAATGCTAAAAATGCTCTAAGCAGTGATGATTTAGATAAAATTTCATCCGCCATTACCAATAGTTTAAGCTCAAAAAAATCTGTGACAGGCTTGATCTGTTTACCTTCAAATAAGTATGACTCTAAAGAATTGAGTGATTCAAGTTTTCTTCAAAAGCTTGGCACTTCACTTGAAAATAAGGCTTACACCTATGACGCTAAGTTAAATAAAAAAAATAAATCTATAAATTATCTTAAAAAAGTTTCTGTTAGTTTGGAATCTAAAGATAGCGATACTAAATTAAAAAAAGGTCTCAAGACAGGTCAAGCTATTGGACAAGGTATGAATGTTGCCAAGGAATTAGCAAATTTACCTGGAAATATCTGCACGCCCACATATTTAGCAAACACCTCAAAATCTGCAGCAAATAAATATGAAAAATTAAGCTGTAGAGTCTACGGAGAAAAGGAGATGAAGAAAATGGGCATGGACTGCTTGCTATCAGTGGGCAATGGAAGTGCTGAAGAATCCAAACTTATATCAATGAGCTACATGGGCGGAAAGAAAGGTGCTAGACCTTATGCGATAGTTGGTAAAGGAATAACATTCGATACTGGAGGCATAAGCCTTAAACCACCAGCAACAATGGATGAAATGAAATTCGATATGTGTGGTGCTGCAAGTGTTATAGGCACTATGCAGGTAGTTTCTGAATTAAAGCTTCCAATTAATATCGTCGGTATTGTTGCAAGTGCAGAAAATATGCCTGGTAGTAAAGCTACCAAACCTGGAGATGTTGTAAAAACAATGTCAGGTCAAACCGTAGAGATACTTAATACCGATGCAGAAGGAAGATTGGTCTTAGCTGATGCTCTTACTTTTGTTGAAAGATTCAAACCTATTTCTGTAGTGGATATTGCAACATTAACTGGTGCCGTCATTATGGCACTGGGTTATTCAACCTCAGGCCTTATGAGTAATAATGAAGATCTAGCTAAAGAATTATTAGCAGCAGGAGTCAAAGCTTCGGATAAAGCATGGCAACTGCCTATTTGGGATAGTTACCAAAAAGACTTGGATAGCAATTTTGCAGATATGGCAAATATTGGAGGCAGAGCAGGAACTATCACTGCAGCTTGTTTCCTCTCAAGATTTGCAGAAAATTATCCTTGGGCACATTTAGATGTGGCTGGCACGGCTAGTTATAAAGGAGCTGCTAAAGGAGGTTCAGGTAGGCCAGTTCCTTTATTAAGCCAATATTTAATTGATAAAGCCTAAAAATGGTTGAAGCTACTTTTATAGCTTCAGGTAATTCTGCTAAAGATGCTCTTGATATGGCTGCTGTTTTGGCCGTCGATATTATGATGGGTGAAAAAAATTTTATTCAAGCTAATAAGTTAGACATTTACTGTGACAATATTGATGATGCAAATACTCTCGATACTTTGTTGTGGAATAACCCTAAGTATTCGATACTCGATCATGGTCTAGTAAATAATGGATCAGGTAAATTGATAGAAATTGGCTATCCTGGAACTAAATTTTCGTTAAAATCAGATTCAATTATCAATGTATCACCAGATATTCCGAAAAATTTAGACACTTATCAATCCTATCTTCAATTAGTTGTAATGGATGGCTCCAGCCTTAGAAAAAGAGCAGCTGATACCTGGACGAAATGCAAAGAATTAGGCCTCAATGCAAAATTCTTAGAGTCGATATGAAGAAGAACTACGAACCTAAAATTACCGAACAAGAAATCTATAAAAACTGGGAAGATTCTGAATTCTTCAAGGCAAAACCAGATGAATCAAAAGAGCCGTTTTGCATCATGATTCCTCCGCCAAACGTAACCGGAACATTGCACATGGGTCACGGATTTCAGAATACACTTATGGACGCTTTAGTGCGTCATAAAAGAATGTCTGGGTTTGATGTTCTGTGGCAGGTAGGAGTGGATCATGCAGGTATTGCAACTCAGATGGTAGTGGAACGACAACTTGAATCCGTGGGGTTAACTCGAGAGGGTGTTGGAAGAGAAGAATTTGAGAAAAAGGTCTGGGATTGGAAAGAAAAGTCTGGAAGTAAAATAACACAACAACTTAGAAGATTAGGCGCATCTGTGGATTGGTCTAGAGAGGCATTCACAATGAGTGACGATTTAAGTTTGGCTGTAAAAGAAGTCTTCATACGTCTTTATGATGAAGGCCTAATATACAGAGGAGAGAGATTAGTAAATTGGGATACTGTACTTGGTACGGCTTTATCTGATTTAGAAGTTTCTTCTGAAGAAGAGAATGGCTCTCTCTGGCACATAGATTATAAGATAGAAGACGGGAGTACTATAACGGTTGCCACCACCAGACCAGAGACCCTTTTAGGCGATACAGCATTGGCCGTAAATCCAGAAGATGATAGATACAAAAATTTAATTGGGAAAAAAGCATCAGTTCCCCTAGTCAATAGAGAAATTAGCATCATTGCAGACGAATATGTTGAATCTGAATTCGGAACAGGTTGCGTCAAAATAACACCAGCCCATGATTTCAATGATTTTGAAATTGGTAAAAGACATAAATTACCTTTTATTAATATTTTAAATTTTGATGGAACATTAAATGAAAATGTTCCAGAGAAATATCAAAATATGACTGTAATTGAAGCCAGAAATTTAGTAATAAAAGATCTAGAACAATTAAAACAACTAAGCAAAATTGAAGATCATAAGGTTCAAATACCTAGAAGTGAGCGAAGTAACTCTATATTACAGCCATTAGTAACCAATCAGTGGTTTGTAGATGTTAAGAGCCTATCAGAAGAAGGCATAAGAGTTGTTAAAGAAAATGAAACAGAATTTGTTCCAAAGAATTGGGAAAATACATATTTTTCTTGGATGAATGAGATTCAAGATTGGTGTATCAGCAGACAACTTTGGTGGGGTCATAGAATACCAGCATGGTTTGATAAAGACGGAAACATATATGTTGGTAGCTCTGAAGAAGATGTTAGAAAAAAATATAAACTAGTCGATGAAGAGTTGTGGCAAGAAGATGATGTTCTTGATACTTGGTTCTCATCTGCATTGTGGACTTTCTCAACTCTCGGTTGGCCAAAGAAAGATAACCTCCTCTCCAGATATCACCCCACAAGTGTTCTAGTAACTGGTTTTGACATCATTTTTTTCTGGGTCGCAAGAATGATAATGATGACCACTCATTTCATTGGAGAAGTTCCTTTCAAAAAAATTCTTATTCATGGGCTGATCAAGGACTCGGAAGGCACCAAAATGTCTAAATCTAAAGGAAATACCCTTGATCCTCTCGATATTATTGATGGAATTAATTTAGATAACCTAATTGAAAAAAGGACCGAAGGTTTAATGCAACCTAGAATGAAAGACAGGATAGAGAAGCAAACAAAAAAAGAATTTCCTGATGGAATCAAGGCTTATGGCACTGACGCATTAAGACTTACTTTCTGTTCTCTAGCTTCAGGTGGAAGAGATATTAATTTCGATATAAAGCGAGTAGAAGGATATAGAAACTTTTGTAATAAACTCTGGAATGCTTCTAGATTTATAGATATGAATATCAATAACTTTGGTATTGCCGAAGGAAGGAGTAATACAGCCATTGATTCTTGGATAAATTATAAATTCAATGAAACTATCATCAAAGTAAATAAAGCTTTTGATGATTACCGCTTAGATCTTGCAACTAAAGCAATATATGAATTTATATGGTACGAATTTTGTGATTGGTTTATTGAGCTCAATAAGATAAATCTTAATGAAGATATTCCAAATAAACCCGAAATTGTTAAATCGATGGTCGATATTCTTGAAAAAACACTTCGATTAGCTCATCCAATTATGCCCTTCATTACAGAGGAGATTTGGAATCAGTTTAAACAGCATCATGGATCTGATAAGTCTAGTTTGATGATAAGTGACTACCCTGTTCAAATAGAGAATGTCTCGGAAAGTAATTTTTTGACTATCGAGTGGCTCAAAGAAGCAGTGACTGGAATAAGGAATATACGGGGAGAACTATCTATTAAACCTTCAACTAAAATCTCTGCAATCTTCAAAGGAGGAGCAAGCAAAGATAAAGAAAGTCTAGAAAAAGTCTCAAATTACATGATGGAACTATCTGGTTTTAAAAATATTTTATGGGCCGAAGAAGACGAAGCAGATCCACCATCTTCCATACTCGCCATAAAAAAACTAAGAATACTCATTCCTTTAGAAGGATTAATCGATGCCGACGAAGAAGAGCAAAGACTTAATAAAAAAATATCAAAATTGGAACAAGAAAAAGATATGCTCGGTAAGAAACTAAATAATAAAAAATTTGTGGATAATGCGCCAAAAGATCTTGTTTTAAATCAAAAGGATAGATTCTCCATATTAGAAACCGAACTCAATAACTTAAAAAATCAATTAATTGAGATTAAAAAATTGATATAGAGTTTATTTAGATTATTTAGTTATAATTCCAACATGTTTTTTAGAGCTTTTATTACAAGTGGACTGATGAGCGGTATTTACACTGCCCTAGTCTCTTATTTATCTAATGGTCAGCTTCCACTGGCCAGCAGTGAAATGTATATTGTTCTTGGAATCTTTTGGAGCATGGGGTTTCTCTCTGTTATTGGCTTTATATACGGAAGGAAGATCAAAAGAAACTTTAGAGGGGAAACAGGTACTATTAAATGGTTTGATCCCAGCAAAGGCTATGGTTTTCTCATAAGGGATAAGGGAGGAGATCTTTTTGTGCATTTAAGATCTGTTCAAACTCAAGACAGAAGAAAATTAAAAGAGAATACAAGGGTTAGATATTCTGTAGAAAACACAGAGAAAGGACCACAGGCTGAGAATATAAGAATTATCTAAAAGAGTCTCTCTAAAAACCAAAAAGTCCCTATACAGGCAAGCCCTGATGCTGCATAAACCCTTAATTGGTCCAAGTCTTGTTTTAAAAATCTATTCACAATGAGAGAGATAGAGAGAAAAATAATGACTACAAGAATTTGCCCTAGTTCAACTCCAAGATTAAATCCAAATATTGCTGGTAATAATCTTCCCTCCATTAAGCCTATATTAGATAAATTTCCTGCGAAACCAAATCCATGAATAAGGCCAAATAAACAGGTTACAAAAATAGTTAATGAAAAGTCTTTATATCTAGAAATAAGATTTAAGTAGCAGAAAGAAAAAATACCCATGCCGATCAATCCGATGAGAAACTTTTGATAGCCTAGAAACAAAAGGCCTATCAATAAGATAAACCACATCAAACTTAATATATTTATATGAAGCTTGTAACTCTTAGTAATTGAAGAAACACACTCTACGGCAATAATTATTATTGAGTATCCTATAAGAGCCTCAACTAATTGAGAGGAAGGATTAATTAGGTTCAGGGCTCCGAGAGCAAGAGTCAAGCTGTGTCCAAGAGTAAATCCGGTTATTATTAAAATTAATTTCTTGATGGGAAGACTTAAGACAAGAAGAGCTAACAAAAAAGCAAGGTGATCAAATCCTGACAAGATATGCTTGAAGCCTAAAGATAAATAATCATAGAAAGAATCTAAATCTCCAGCTTTATCAATATACTTTTCACTATCACTCCATTCTTTATTGCTGACAGAAAAAACTTTTTCAGGGAAAGGCCTTGAATCAATCAAAAAAGTAGCTATGTGAGTATGTGATGAATCCTTATCAAAAAAGACATTGAATTTAATATTAATATCTTGAGGTGCACATCTCAACCTCCAGAACAAGGAAAGGTATCCGGTTGAGAATGAATTCTTGAGGAAAGGGCTGGAATCGAGGTCACAATTTTTAAACTCAAAACCTTCTAAGATTTCATTTATAAATTTATCTTCCTGAGTGTTTGAGTAACCTTCATCTAAATTCTGCAATACTGACGTTTGCAGACTAAATTCGACTTGAATTTGACTAGAATCTTCACCCCTTTCTATACTGATCTTTGAATAGGATTCACTTCTCTGATGCGAATGTAATGAGCTACTTACAAGGAAGAAGATAAAACCAAGTAAGTAATACTTTTTCATTTATTTAGGTAAATTTCTAGATACGTCGTACCAGTTTTTTAAGTTTTCTAGATAGCTCCTAAGAGATTGATCATCCTTCCTTTTTAAGAATTCAGAGGAAACGGACGCCTTTATGTCATTAAGCTTTGGAGGAGATGCCATTTCTTTATCTATCAAATAGATTATTTTATAACCTCCTGATACTTCTATGGGACTTGTAAAAGAATTGATTTCGAGTTCTCTCGCTAAGTTCATTAAACTAGGCCCAATATATTCTCTGACTTTAGAGAGAGTCATCAAACTATTAGGAATTTTTAGTGCCGAGGGACTGCCTAGCTTAGAGACACTCTCAAAATCATCACCTCTTTTTAGAAGATCATATGCTTTTTTGGCTACAACCAAAGAATCGTCTTTAAGCTGTTCATTAGAGAAATAAATTTGCTGAATTCTTAAACGAGAAGATTTCGTAAAAAACCCACTATTTTCTTGGAAGAAACTCTCAAGTTCACTATCGGAGATTTCGTAACGGGCATTTTCTGCGATTATGGTCTTAATCATTTGCTGAACAATCGTTCCTCTTGCCATAGGATTATCATTCAACATACCTAAATCAATTGCTCTTTTTATAAGCAATTCTTCTTCAATCATCCTTTCTAAAACATATTCCTTATCTTCTTGAGTTAACGGGGATCTTTTATCTTTAGATAAGCCATCAAGCTGAGTAAGATATTTTTCCATTGGAATGGAAGTATCTTCTATTTTTGCAGCCCATTTATAATCAGAAATATTTGATTTCTCGATTACGGAATAAGCAGCCATTAAAGCTCCAAGCAAAATTCCTGCAAACAAGACAAAAGAATAAAATCTATTTTTATCCATCTATCAACATTTGAATATGCGGTATTCCATCTTCGTCATAAACCTCTCCCTCAATTTTAAATCCATGCTCTTCATAGAACCCAATTAAATATTCTTGTGCAGATATTCTCAAAGCATTTGAAGCATATATAAGAGAACTCTTCTCGAGACCTTCTTTAACAATTTTAGAACCTATTTTATCTCGCCTCATATCATGATGAATGGCAATTCTTCCTATGGAAGCAACTTCATACTTTTTTCCAGGTGGTGTCAGCCTCAAGTAGCCAATTAGCTTGTTATTTTTTTTTACCAATAAGTGATGGCTAAATTGATCTAAGCTATCTGCATCAAGATACCAAGACTTTTGTTCAACTACAAAAATTTCCTGTCGAAATTGCAATAACTCATAAAGCTCATTTTTTGTAAGCTGATCAAAAGTTTTCCAGAACCACTGTAGAGCTATCGTATTCAAGTTCTATGGGCAGATATTAGGATTTCTTCTGTGTATTAAATCTATCTGCTTTAAATCTTCCTCAGAAAGCTTCACATCAATACTATCTATTGCTAACTTTAGTTGCTCCATAGAAGTTGCCCCAATTATATTGGAAGTTACAAAATCTCTTGTATTAACAAAAGCATTGGCCATGACAGAAGGATCCATATTGATAGATCTTGCATAGTTCACATAAGATTTAATTGCCTCATTTGCCTCAGGTATCTCGTATCGATCTCCTCTTTCGAATAATGTTGTTCTTGCGCCGGCAGGTCTTGCACCATCTATATATTTTCCTGATAGGTACCCTTGAGCTAAAGGAGAATAAGCCAATAATCCTACTTGGGACCTATGATGAAATTCTGACATACCTAACTCATAAGTTCGATTTAAGAAATTATATGCATTCTGCACAGATACAACCCTGGGCAGATCTAGCATCTCTGAGTACTTAATGAATTCTGATAGACCCCATGGAGTCTCATTAGATAAACCTATATATCTTATTTTTCCTGCTTTAACTAAATCAGAGAGGACTTTTAAAGTTTCTAGAATTGGAATTGTTTCAGCTTCGTAATGCTTATAGCCTAATCCATCAGCCCCAAACATACTCATCCTGCGGTCAGGCCAATGGAGTTGATAGACATCTATATAATCTGTTTGTAATCTTAATAAACTGGCATCAATAGCACTTTCAATATTTTCTCGATCTAAAAGAGTCCATTCGCCTCTGAACCAATTCATTGGGGCCCTGCCAGCTACTTTAGAGGCTAAAATTATTTTATCCCGTTGCCCTGTTTTCTTAAACCAATTACCTATACATTCTTCAGTTTTACCTTGCGTATCAGGCTTTGGAGGTATTGGATACAATTCGGCAGTGTCGAAGAAGTTGACACCCTGATCAACCGCATAATCCATTTGCTCATATCCTTCCTCAAAAGTATTTTGTTCGCCCCAAGTCATTGTCCCTAAACAAATGACACTTACATCTAGATCAGTTTTTCCAAGCTTTCTATATTCCACCCTTCTCTCCTTTTAATATTGCTATAATTGATCATTATAAAAAAATTAGTAACAAAATGACCAAAAACATTTATCAATTCTCTTGTGAAGACTCTAAAGGTCAACCAGTCAATTTAAGCGACTATGAAGGAAAGGCATTATTAATTGTGAATACTGCTAGTAAATGTGGTTTTACTCCTCAATATGAAGGGCTAGAAAAACTACAGAAAAAATATGGGTCAGATACATTTTCGGTCCTCGCCTTTCCCTGCAATCAGTTCGGCGGACAAGAACCAGGGACAAATGAAGAAATAGTAGAGTTCTGTTCACTCAACTATTCAAATACTTTTCCTGTTTTTAGCAAAGTAGATGTCAATGGTGATGAGGCCCATCCTTTGTTTGAATTCTTGACTAAGGAGAAGAAGGGTTTATTAGGCTCTGAAAAAATAAAATGGAATTTTACTAAATTTCTAATAAATAAAAATGGAGAGCCTGTTGCCAGATATGCGCCTTCCACTACTCCTGAAAAGATAGAATCTGACATAGCAAAAATTCTTTAATCACTCGAAAAGAAGAACTTACTTATTAAATCCCTCTTGAGTGATTTAGATAATACAAATGCGTCTTCTCTGCCCTCAGGCAATCTGTAGTATTTTTTTCTTATCCCTATTTCTTCAAATCCAAGCTTTTTGTAAAGTTGATAGGCAGTTTTATTTGATAACCTGACCTCTAGTATAATTTTTTTACTACCCATTACCTCAGCGGCTATTATCATTTTTTTTAATAACTTCTCTCCATATCCCATTCCTCTTTCATTTTTATTAATACCAATATTAAGTAAATGGGATTCATCTGTAGATATAGCCATAATCGCAAATCCAATGAATTTGTTCTTATCTTCCAAAGCAAGTGAATAGTAACCTTTATCTAAGCAGTCTTTAAAGTTGCCCTCCGTCCATGGAAAAGGATTAGATTCATTTTCTATCTCCAAAATGGAGTCTAAGTGACTTTGATCTAGGTAGGAGTAGTCCAATTGAAATACTAATTAATGGTTTGCTTTACGGAAGCCAAAAAATTACTTTTGCTTTCTCCAGAGGAACATATTTCATCGATGGATGAAAGCTCTGTAATACTAAAATCTTTCTGTTCCTGAAGATATGAAGGTAATTTTGCACCCAATAAGAAGATATGTTTTATTGAAGGTATTTCGTCTAGTACCGTAATCTTTGAAACATTTTTTATCCCCAGCGATATAGCTAATGTTTTTAAAAATAATATCTTATTATTTTCTGATTCAGGTTCGATAGAGTGGCTAAAGAAAAATAAATACTTATTTTCTATTGAGTAGCCATCTACATGATCAGAGTAGTTGGGTTTTGGTATTTTCTTCCAAATACTAATACCTAAATGGTTTAACCTTTCTTCTTGAGATGTCATATATGTAGATTCTACTCTATGAAAAAAAAGTCTCAACTTGACCTGATAAGACCGCGTATATAAGCTATTGCGCATGATTTTAGTCATAAGTGATAATAAGTTACTCCGACTGACTTACCCGGTCTCTTTTTAAAGAGTCTACCGGGTGTTACTTTAGGCTTTTAAAGCCAATCAAAAACTAATCTGACCACATTCTGGAGATAAAAAATTGACTAAAATAATTAATGATTCTGCATCAAAATATAAAGCTTTCAAACCAATTGATTTAACAGATAGGTTGTGGCCAAGCCAATCTATTAAGACATCACCTCGTTGGTGTAGTGTGGATCTAAGAGATGGAAATCAAGCTCTTATTGAGCCTATGGGAGAAGAAAGAAAGCTTAGAATGTTCAATATGCTTCTTGAAATTGGATTTACTGAAATTGAGGTTGGATTTCCATCAGCGTCACAAACTGATTTTGATTTTGTAAGAAAAATTATTAATGAAAATTTGATACCTAATGATGTCACTATTCAAGCACTTACTCAGGCGAGACCCGAACTCATTAAAAGAACATTTGAGGCTTTAGAGGGAGCAAAAAGAGCCATAGTTCATGTTTATAACTCAACTTCCACTTTACAAAGAAAGGTTGTTTTTAGAAGTGATGAGAAAGGAATAATGAAAATTGCTACAGACGGTGCCAAGTGGGTAGCAGATGAATCAGAAAAATTTCCTAAAACTGATTGGACTTTTGAATATAGCCCTGAAAGCTTTACAGGCACTGAACTTCCTTATGCTGTAGATGTATGTAATGCAGTCAATGAGGTCTGGAAACCGAATAGCGAAAAACAAACTATCATTAACTTACCTGCAACAGTGGAAATGGCTTCTCCTAATATTTATGCAGATCAAATCGAATGGATGTGCAGAAATCTTGAAAACCGTGAAAATGTCATCGTCAGTTTACACCCGCATAATGATAGAGGGACTGCAGTAGCAGCAACAGAACTAGGTGTAATGGCTGGTGCAGATAGAATCGAAGGTACGCTTTTTGGTAACGGAGAAAGAACAGGTAATGTTGATTTAGTCACTCTATCCCTAAATATGCTCACTCAAGGAATTGATCCAAATTTGGATTTTTCTAATATCAATCAAATTATGAGAGAGGCAGAATATTGTAACCAACTGCCCGTTCATCCAAGGCATCCTTATGCAGGTGACCTGGTGTTTACAGCCTTCTCTGGATCACACCAAGATGCCATCAAAAAAGGATTAACGGAAATGAGAAATTCCAATCAAGAAATTTGGGAAGTGCCCTACTTACCTATTGATCCTCAAGATGTTGGAAGATCTTATGAGGCAGTAATAAGAATTAATAGTCAATCAGGAAAAGGTGGCGTTGCCTACTTGCTCGAAAAAGATCACGGTCTCAGCATGCCAAGACGTCTTCAGATTGAATTTAGTCAAGTAATACAAAAAGTAGCTGATGACTCAGGAAAAGAAATCTCTCCTTCTGATGTCTGGGAAAAATTTCAAAGTACTTATCTTAATGATTCAGGCGCATACGAGTTTATAGAACATAATATAAACTCTCATGCTAATAAAGATGGAACACAGTCTGATGAAATTAAAATTGGATTAAAAGTCAATTCTCAAATTATTTCAATCGAAGGAATGGGAAATGGACCTATAGATGCAATGATAGATGCACTAAAAAATCACTTTAGTATGGACATAAAAATCTCTGACTATCACCAGCATGCAATCAGCTCAGGGTCCGATGCTAAAGCGGTAGCTTATTCTGAATTATTACTGAATGGGCAATCTGTGTGGGGAGTTGGCATACATCAAAATACTGTAATAGCTGGATTACAATCTGTAATCAGTGGATTAAATAGATTGTCTATATAACTCAAAACTATAATATAGTTTGGAAATATGATATTTCTAGGGGAGTTTTATGAGTACTGCGACAGTAAAGCGTAATACAATATTTGCATATGGAGGGCTAGCAACTCCGCTAGCTATGATTGGTTATCCAATAGCAATTTGGCTAATTCCATTCTATGCAGAAGTTGTAGGAATACCTCTTTATATCATTGCTAACTTGCTCTTAATAGCAAGATTCACAGATGTGATTACAGATCCCATACTTGGACAATTAGGTGACTCTACGAAGACATCTATTGGAAGAAGAAAGCCTTGGATTATCCTAGGGGTTCCGCTGATGATGTTCGCTATTTATAAATTATTTATCCCAGGTGGTGAAGTTTCTATAACTTACTTTGTTTTATACATGATGCTCATGTACTTGGGTTCAACAATAATCACTATTCCTTATGGTGCTTGGGGGGCAGAAATCTCTCCTGATTATCATCAACGATCTAGAGTGGTAGGAGGAAGAGAGGGATGGACTTTAATTGGTCTACTAATCTCAGCTCTTATTCCTCTTGCAATAGAAGTTTCAGGACAAGGAATAAGTTTCTTTGATTCTATACAGAGAATGCTTGCAGCAATCTTTGTCTTTCAAGACTTTTCTACATCTGGAAAAATGTCCGACATCCTGGCCAGTATGGGAATAGGTATTATATTGTTATTACCAATATTTGCAGCGTGGGCACTCTGGAAAGTTCCCGATCCTATGCCTAAGATGGAAAAAAAGATTCCTTTATTTGAAGGCCTCAAGTATGCAGCAGAAAATCCTCTTTTAGTAAGAATCTTATTAATTATATTCTTAGTTATTGCAGGAGAATCATTTAGAAATACCTTATCTCTTTGGTTCGTCAGAGATGTTATTGGAATAGAGACCATTGGAGCATCTTACGCAAGATACTTTATTGCAGGTTTGATAGGAATACCTTTCTGGCTGTGGTTAGGTAAAGTACTAGGAAAGCATAGGGCTTTTTGTATAACACTTGTAGGCACAGGAACAGTTAGTTTCTTATGTTTCTTTCTTGAAAGAGGAGATTTTAATCAGTTCCATATATTGTTTCTTCTTAAAGGTTTCTGTTTTGGTGGACTGCAATTCCTTCCGGCTTCCATGCTTGCTGATGTTGTGGACTTAGATTCTCTTAAAACAGGTGGTAGACGTGCAGGGACTTTCTTTGCTTTGAATGGAATGATAGCTAAAATATCAGCGATGCTAGCAATTTGGGCAGCGGCTATATTAGTAGATTTTTCAGGATTTATTCCTGGTATTGATAATAATGAAGATTCATTATTAGCCCTAAGGACATTGTATTGTTTGGGCTGTGCAGCTTTTTTCTTACCAGCTTTATTTTTAACTTGGTACTACCCACTTACGAAAGAAAAACACCAAGAGCTAAGAATGGAACTAGAGAGTCAAAGCAAATAATTATCTAAAATTTGGCTGCCTCTTCTCCATAAAGGCAGTTATACCTTCAATATTATCTTCCGAACCGGTAAGAGTATTTTGTGTTTTGGCTTCTAAACCATAAATATCTTCATAAGAACTATCTAAAGCTTTTCGCATAATTTGTTTAGTGAGTTTTAAAGACTGTGACGAGCGTAAACTCAATTTATCTGCCCAAGATAATGCCTCATCCAACAGAGCATCTGAGGCAACAACTTTGTTTATCAAGCCGAGATCTAAACATCTTTCAGCTTCAATTCTTTCACCTTCAATGGCAATCTGATATGCCAATTTATAGCCAACAGTATTTGTTAAAAACCAATTGGCACCACCATCAGGAATAAGTCCAATATTGCTGAATGCTTGGAGTATATAGGCTTCTTCAGACATTATTGTTAAGTCACATGCCATAGCATAGGCGCTACCAATACCTGCAGCAGCACCGTTTACTGCCGAAATAACCGGTTTAGGCATCTCCATGATCTCTTTTAGACTAGGCAAGTAGCCTTCAATAAGAGCTGCCTCGGTATCCGCCCATTTACTATCCCTTGCAGACAAATCAGCACCAGCGGAGAAACTTAATCCTTCTCCTGTAAGAACTATAGCCCGAACTGAGACATCATTCTTGGCCGATAGCAGAGCCTCTAAAATATCTTCAGTCATTTTTGCATTAAATGCATTTCTAACCTCAGGTCTATTAAATGTTATTAAAGCAACTGCACCTTTTTTTTCATATTTTACTGTCTCTAAATTCATATCAATCTCCTTGTTGATTACTATACTCATTCCAAATAATTGAGATACTCGGTTTACTTGAAGCAGCATGAAATTCTTCACAAACCCACAAATCTCCTACTGCTGCTAATTTTTTATCTATATAGATTAAAGGAATTTGGTCTCGCTTCCAATCAGGAACCTTGTATTCTTGAAAAAGGTTCTTTAATTTCTGACTTTTATCTCTCCCATAAGGTTTACATCTTTCTCCACCTTCTCTTGATCTGATTACCGCACCTGAGCAAATAAATTTCTTATCTAGACCCTTTCCTTCAGACTCTTGTATTGAGATTTCTCCAGTGGGTATTTTTACTAGATCTTTTAAATTCCAATTTATATTAAGATCTTTAGGTAAATTCATTATGGAATCTGTACTAACAAGACTTATCTCGGAAGAAGAAATGAAAAGCCTAGTTTTCAAAGGGCCTTCTTTAGCAATTAAATCAAACATAGCAGATCCTTGAGTAGAATTTTGAATAAAGGATGTTATTTCATTTAATTGCTTAGAAGATACTTTTAACCCCTTCATATATGTCAACCAAAAATATAACAGGTTTTCTTGCCTCTCTTTTTTTAGCGCATGCAATTCAATTCGGTCTATTGAATTATCTGAGAAGTTTACTTTTTTTAAATCTTCTTTTGCAATATCTTCAAGGATTTCTTGAGTTTTCTTGGCTCGACTTGATAACTGCAAAAGGGATTTATCTAAATCCGGCCATCTCTGAATAATCTTAGGAATTAATAAATTTCTTATAATATTCCTTGAGTAATAATTTTGATTATTGGAGTCGTCTTCAATCCAATCTAATTTTGATTCTTTGGCGTATCTCAATAAAACTTCCTTTCTTGTATTTATGAACGGTCTTAAGATATTTAAATCTCTATTAGTTGAATATTCTTTTATTCCAATTAATCCGTTAATACCCGTACCTCTAAATATCCTAAAAAGAAGTGTTTCTATTTGATCATCTGCATGATGTCCTGTAACTATGAGGTCATCTTTATTCGACCAATCAGAAAATATTTTGTACCTATGATCTCTTAAAGTATTTTCAGAGGTCTTTTTTAAATCTCTTAGCTGCCAGGATTTAAAATTAATGCCTAGAATTGAGGCTTGATCTCTACAAAAATTTTCCCAAGTATCTGAGTGCTTACTAATTCCATGGTTTATATGTAAAGCATAAATTTTTTCTTTTGTAGGGAAGTTTTCTGTTACATATTTCAGAAGAGCTGACGAATCCAGGCCTCCTGAAAAGGCTATACCTATTCTATTAAAATTATTTAATTCGTTTAAATGGATACCTACCGGAAACATTAAATCGAACCGTAACTCATCAACCTTTCATATCTTTTCTCAACCAGTTCATTGATAGGAAGTTTAGTTAATATATCTAGATTTTTTAAAATGGATCTTGAAAGATTTGAGGATACTTGGTCAAAATTTCTATGTGCACCACCTAAAGGTTCAGGAATTATTTCATCAATAAGCCCTAAATTAAGTATATTTTTTGCATTCAATTTCATTGCTTCAGCTGCTTTGTCTGCCATAGTCGAATCTCTCCAAACTATACTTGCACAGGCTTCAGGTGAAGCAACCGAATAGGTTGAATTTTCTAGCATGGTTATATGATCACCTACACCCAATGCCAGAGCACCTCCTGAACCTCCCTCTCCCACTACATTAACAATAATAGGGGATTTTAATGAGGACATTACTCGTAGGTTGTGAGCTATTGCTTCACTCTGTCCCCTTTCTTCGCTATCAATGCCAGGATAAGCCCCAGGTGTATCTATCAAGGTTACTATCGGCATCGAGAATCGTTCAGCTAATTCCATCAACCTGCAAGCCTTTCTATAACCTTCAGGCTGGGACATCCCAAAATTATGTTTTATTTTTTCTTCCGTAGTTCTTCCTTTTTCATGCCCAATAAACATTACTTTATAATCACCTATAGAGCCTATGCCTCCCAATACAGCCCTATCATCTGAAAAGTGTCTATCTCCATGCAGTTCATCAAAGTTATCAGTAATTCTTTCAACATAATCAATGAAATGGGGTCTTTCAGGATGTCTTGCTACTTGCACATTCTGCCAAGATGTTAAATTGGAATAGATTTTTTCCGTTGTTTTCATGATGGATTCATTTAACCTCACCACCTCTCTCTGAAGAGAGCTCTCATCTAACTCAGAATCCTTTAAATCTAAAACTTGCTGTTCAAGATCTGCGATGGGTTGTTCAAAATCTAAATAGCTTTTAAGCATTTCTGTTAATTAATTGATATGTATTTGACTATGATAAACGAACTCAACATTTTCTGCCCCAAAACGTTTATCTAGAGCCTTTATTGAAGAATCATCAAGGTTTACTGAAAAGTTTTTAGGAAGCACAATATCTGCTTTCGCTGTATTTCCTTTATATGATATGAGTATTAAATTTCCGTCATCACTATTAGCTATTTCTTTTAGAGAGCCAACAATATCTTCTGTATTGGTAGAATCTTCGATATCAATTTTAATATTTTTTACAAACTCACGTCGAGCCTGATCAAACGTTAGTATTCTTTCTGCGATCATTTTGTGTCTTTGTGAATCTGAGTAAGCATCTTTTTCAACCATTCCTTCTACAACCAACACTTGCCCTTTCTTCAGTAGATTTCTGTATTTTTCAAAAGCATCGGCCCAAATAGAAACTTCTATCTTTCCAGAGCCATCGTCTAGAGTTGCAAAGGCGAATCTTCCCCTTCTTCCACTTCGTACATTAAACTGTATTAAACATCCCGAAATTCTTTGGTTATGTGTTTCAGATTGAAGCTCAGATATAAAGAAACCACACATATTTCTTACTTCTTTCTTCTTATTTTCAAGTGGATGAGAATCCAGATAGAAACCTAAAGAACTCCACTCAGCGGATACCTCATCAAATTCTACCTCTTGGTCAATTTCATTAATTGCTGGAGTAATTAGCTCTTCTCCAAAAAGATCGCTTATATTACTTTTATCTCTCTCAGAAGCTTGTTCTGCATTTTTCAAGCATGAATCAATCCTGGCAAATAGATCCTGCCTCTTACCAAGAGCATCCATTGCACCTGAACCTATCAGGGTGGTTAATATTCTCCTATTTATTCTTTTGAATCCAACTCTTGAACAAAAATCGTAAATATCTTTAAACTTCTCTGATTCTCGCTCAGAAATAATCTTATCTACTAGAGATTCACCTATTCCTTTTATTGCTCCCAAGCCATACAAAATGGTCTTGTTGTTTGGGTTTTCAAATTTATAAGAACTTTGATTTATGTCAGGACTTAAAACTGTCAAGCCTATATTTTTACAATCATCTACAAAGAGCTGAATATTATCTGTATTCCCAAGATCACATGATAAAACCGATGCCATGAATTCAGCAGGATAGTGAGCTTTGAGCCAAGCGGTTTGGTAGGCAATTAGTGCATAGCCTACCGAATGAGATCTGTTAAAACCATAACCTGCAAATTGTTCGATTTGATCAAAGAGATTGGCAGCATATCTCTCATTTACATCTTTTTTTACTGCGCCATCTACAAAGGTGGACCTTAAACTTTCCATTTCTTCTTTTTTCTTCTTCCCCATCGCCCTTCTTAGAATATCCGCTTGACCCAATGAAAAACCAGAAAGCTCCTGAGCTATTTGCATTACCTGTTCTTGATAGACTATGACTCCATAAGTCGTGCCCAGTATCTTTTTAACAGATTCATGGCCATAAGTTACTTCTTCTTTTCCATGCTTTCTATTGATATAAGAATCAACCATATTCATTCCGAGTGCTCCGGGTCTATAAAGAGCATTCATACTAACAATGTCTTCAAAATCATTTGGAATCAATTGTTTTAAATAATCTCTCATCCCTTTTGATTCCAATTGGAAAATTGCAGTTGTTTCTCCTCTTTGCAATAACTCAAAAGTCTTTTGATCTCTTAAGGATAAATTATCAATATTTAATTTTTCTTCTTTTTCTTTTAATGATGAGTTTATTCTTCGAACTGATTGGTCTATCACTGTAAGGGTCTTTAATCCCAAAAAATCAAATTTTACTAGACCAGCAGACTCTACATCTCCCATGTCAAATTGTGATGCTACTGTCCCTTTATCCGAATCTAAAAATAAAGGAGTAAAATCAGTAAGGGCGGTTGGGGCAATTACAACACCAGCTGCATGAGTTCCTACGCTTCTTGATAATCCCTCTAATTTAAGTGCCATATCAAAAACTTCTTTAGATTCATCTGACTCTTCAATTGTTTCTTTAAATTGTTTTTCTTCGAATGCTTCTTCCAGGCTAATACCCAATACATCCGGTATGGCTTTAGCTAAACGATCTCCAAAACCATAAGGCTTACCTAGAACTCTAACTACGTCTCTTAAAACTGCTCTAGCAGCCATTGTTCCGCGTGTGCTGATTTGTGCTACTGAATCTTTGCCATATTTATTGGTAACATACTCTAAGACTTTGTCTCTACCTTCTATGCAAAAATCTATATCAAAGTCAGGGTTACTTACCCGTTCAGGGTTAAGAAACCTCTCAAATAAAAGGTCATATCTAATAGGATCAATGGCGGTTATTCCAAGTGAGTAAGCCACTATTGAACCGGCCCCTGAACCTCTGCCAGGTCCAACAGGTATATCATTTTTTTGAGCCCAATTAACAAAATCTGCAACTATCAAAAAGTAACCAGCAAAATCAAGTTTACAGATCATGTCTAATTCATAATCAAGTCTTTGAATATATTGTGCTTCATCAATTTTGTAGGAATCTACTGAACTCTCTATTTCTTTAATTCTTTCAAGCAAGCCTTCTTTAGATAATTTTCTTAAAAATTCTTCTCTTGAAAATTCTTCAGGCACTTCAAAATCAGGTAAATAGAACTTACCCAGCTCTAAATCAATATTGCATTTTTCGGCAATTTTCACAGTATTGATTAAAGCCTCTGGTAAGTCTGCAAAGAGATTTATCATTTCTTCCTTACTTCTAAAAAATTGCTGCTCCGTGTAATTTTTAGGTCTTCTGGGATCATCTAAAGTTTCGCCTCTCTGAATACAAACTCGAGCTTCATGTGCTTCGAAGTCTGAAGGAGATATTTCGGGATCAACTGGATTTAGAAATCTTACATTGTTAGTTGCTACAACCGGTATCTGCATGTCTGAAGCTAACTGCAAGACTGAATCGTTATATTCCTTTTCATTAGGCTTTCCAAGTCTTTGTATTTCTATGAAAAAATTATCTTTAAAAATATTTTTAAAAAAATCTACTCTAGACTCAGATAGTTGCTTATTCCCGGCTAGTATAGAGTTTCCTATATGCCCCTCCATGCCACCTGATAAAGCGATGATACCGTCAGAAAACTCTTCCAGCCAACTGAATAGCACGATGGGCTCTCCATTTATCTGACCTTCAACGTAAGCCTTAGATACCAGTTTAGTTAAATTAATATAACCCTGCTTGTTCATGGCTAACAAGACAAGTGGAGCATTCAAAGAATCCTTGTCTTTAGCCACATTTATTTCTGCGCCTACTATAGGCTTAATACCTTTATTTCTTGCTGACCTATAAAATTCAATTAGACCGAAGAGATTTGTTAAATCAGTTAATGCTACAGAATGATAGCCATGATTAAGAGAATGCTCTACTAATTCATCTACCCTGATAATACCGTCAACCAATGAGTATTCAGAATGCAAATGTAGATGAACAAAATCTAGTTTATTTATTTGACTCATGAATATTTTTTACTGGTTTAAAACTTAATCTATGTTCTTTGGTTATACCGTAAGAGTTTAATGCTTCTAAGTGCATCTTTGTAGGATAACCTTTATGTTGCTTAAAGCCATATATGGGATAAATAGTATCTAGGTCTCTCATATAATTATCTCTTGAAACTTTAGCAAGAATAGATGCTGCCATAATACTTCTTTCATTTTGATCACCCTTTATAATTGTTTTGGTTGAAATATTTACTAAAGGTGGGTGAATCCCATCCACTAAAACCAATTCAGGAAGTACTTCTAGCCCTTCAATGGCCCTCTTCATTGCCAGTAAAGATGCTTGTAAGATATTCATAGAATCAATTTCTAATACACTACTTAAACCTATTGACCACGCTATAGAATGAAGCTTTATTTCCTCTATTATCGCTTCTCTTTTTTTTTCGGGAATTTTCTTAGAGTCATTTAAACCCTTTATTTCTTCTTTTGGCTTCAATATAACTGCTGCGGCAAAAACGGGTCCAGCTAGAGGGCCCCTTCCCGCTTCATCTACACCTGCGGTAATCAATTTAAAATCTTAAGAATTTCTTGAGCAGCCTTTTCAGCTCCACCAGCTTTTAGTTGAATCCTGATAGACTCAAATTCATTTCTAAAAAATTTAAGACCTTTATTTTTAATGAAATTTATTGAATCAATAACCTTTTCTGTTGAGATTTCTGCTTGAAGTAGCTCAGGAAGAATCTCTTTCCCTGAAATTAAATTAGGTAATGAAAAGGAATCAATTTTTAAAAGCGGCTTAATGATGAAATAAGACAACCAATTAGTTTTATATAAAGTCACACAAGGAGTGCATGATAAGATAGATTCAAGAGTTGCTGTACCGGAAGTAATAATTGCCATTTCTGATTTTTTCAATACTTCCTGAGCATTTCCAAAACTAATATCCACAAAGTCATTGATATCTTTATCCAAAAATTTGAGGTGGCCTTTGTCCGATAAAGGCATAAAGAATTTATAACCTGAATTTAGTTTCTTTAATGCTCTTGCCGCATTAACCATTTCTTTGCCAAGTAAAGATACTTCAGATTTTCGACTGCCTGGCAATAATGCAATGCTGTCCTTAACTTTAGAATCAATTTCTTCTTCATTTACATTGATTGTAGAGGCCAAAGGATGCCCTACATATGAAACATTGATTATTGATTCTGAGTAAGCTGATTCCTCAAAAGGGAATAATGTAAGGACACTATCAATAGATTCTTCCATAGATTTTATACGGCCCTTTCGCCATGCCCAAACGGAAGGACTGACATATTGCACGGTCTTAATGCCTAACTTTAGTTTTAAAAATTTGCTAATCGGTAAATTAAAATCAGGAGAGTCAATTCCTATAAAGATATCTGGATTTTCTTTTAACAGATAATCTTTAAGATCTTTTCGGAGCCTTAGAAGCTTTCTTAGATTTAATAGAGGTTCGATGATCCCCATAACTGAGATTTCATCCATCTGAAAAAATGAGTTAAGGCCTTTAGATATCATTTTTGGGCCACCTACTCCAACAAAATCTATCGAAGGGTTGGTTGCTATTAAAGATTCCATCAATGGAGCACCCAAAGCATCACCAGACTTTTCTCCCGCAACAATTGCGATCTTTATATTACGACTCTTATCTATTTGAGTCATTAACGAGAAATACCTCTCGTAGATTTCTCTATAGAAGACATAAAAATATCTACTTCTTTGAAGTCTTTTCTTAAAGATTTTACATCTTCCAGGGCCTCATCAACTGTTAATTTTTTTCTATAAACTGATCTATATGCGGACCTTAATGCCTCTATACTTTCTTTCGAATAACCCAGCCTTTTGATGCCTGTCACATTAATACCAAAAGGGCCGGCCGGATTCCCTCTCACTTTTATATAAGCTGGTACATCTTTGTTAACTGAACTGCCCATAGCACAAAAACTATAACTTCCTATAGAGCAAAATTGATGCACAATTGCATATCCTCCAAGAATGGCGCCATCTCCAACTAGTACTGATCCTGCAAGTGCAGCTTGGTTGGTCAAAACAATATCATCTCCTAGTACGCAATCATGAGCTATATGAGAATAGGCCATAATGAGATTTCTATTACCTATTAAAGTCTCGCCTCTGTCTTGTATAGTCCCTCTATGAATTGTGACTCCTTCTCTAATGATATTGTCATCACCGATCAGTAGAGTTGTAGGTTCATTGTTGTATTTTTTATCAGGGCTACCGTCTCCAACAGTTGAAAATTGAAATATATGGTTTCTTCGACCTATTTTTGTAGGACCTTTCAAGATAACATGTGATTCAATTTTTGTGTTTTCTCCTATTTCTACATCAGGACCAATTAAACAAAAAGGGCCAATTTCTACAGACTCATGGATTTTAGCTGATGGATCTATTAAGGAAGAAGGATGCTGCATGTTTACTTTGGTCTATCCGCGCATAGTATCGTTGCTTTGGCAACTAACTCACTTTCTACCATTGCATTACAATCAAATTTCCATATGCCTTTCTTATTCGTAACAACCTTAGAATTAAGGATCAATTTATCTCCAGGGACTGCAGGTCTTTTGAATCGAAGATTATCAGCGCCTACAAAATAGTAAATAGATCCATCTTCTGGCTTTTTATCCATTGTTTTAAAGCCCAAAATTCCTGAAGCTTGAGCCATAGCCTCAACAATTAACACTCCTGGCATAACTTGTTTTCCTGGGAAATGACCCATAAAAAAGGGCTCATTAGTAGTAATGTTTTTGTAAGCACTTATGGAGTCACCTAAAACTATCTCTGTAACCCTATCTACTAGTAGCATAGGATATCTATGAGGTAAAAATTCTTGTATTTCTTCTATATTTATTTTAATTTCCATCTCTTTAATTTTTTAACAATTTATAAAGCTTTTTAAATCCAACAGCATTTTTCTTCCATTCAGTATTTTTCATAAAAGGAGTTCCGGATGAATAAAAACCACTTTCTTTGATTGATTTTGTTATCAAAGATTTAGCGGTTATGTGTACTTCATCCACTAATGCAATGTTATCTACAAGAGCAGTACATCCTGCCAAGGTGCAATTTTTACCTACTTTGGTGCTACCTGCGACTGCACTATTTGCAGCTATGGCTGTCCCCGAGCCGATTTGCACATTATGTGCTAAGTGAACTAGATTATCTATTTTGACATTATCTTCAACTATCGTGTTCCCTACGGACCCTCTATCTATTGTTGTGTTTGACCCCAATTCAACATTATTACCTATGACCACCCCACCCAAATGCTGGATTTTTACCCAGGCTCCATTATCTTTAGCAAAACCTAAGCCATCCGAACCCAAAACTACGCCTGAATGGATTATGCAATCATGACCTATTTCAACAGAATCATAAACAGAAGCATTGGAATATATAACTGTACCACTTTTTACTACTACATTATGTCCGATAAACACACCAGGCATTAAAACAACATCTTCTTCTATTACCGCATTTTTAGATATTGTTACAAAATTCTCTATGACTGCACTTGATGCTACGGAAGCAGATTCATCAATAAAAGTGAGTTTACCTATACCGGCATGAGATGAGAGTCTTGTTTTAAATATTTCAGTACATTTAGCATAGAGAAGATGCGGATTTTCACCAATTATCTTAGGCCCTTTAAAATGCTCAGATAATTTATCATTACATATTACTGCAGCTGCATGAGTAGTGAGAAGCTCAGGTATAAAAGATTCTCTAGTTATAAAGGTTATTTCTTGTTTAGTGGCAGCAGCCAAAGAGGCTATCCCTAATATCTCTGTGTTAGGATCACCTTCAACTTCACCACCAATTGCATCAGCAAGTTCTGATAACCTGAAGCTCTTTACTGGAGACACGAAAAATTAATCGTCTTTTTCATTCATCGCATCGATAACTTCTTGAGTTATATCGTAGCTTTGATCTGCATGTAAAAGCGTACCTTGTTGCCCGCCGCTGTTAATTAACAAGGTGATACCCTTAGCTCTTATTAGCTCAGTAACAATAACCTGAAATTTTTCAGCCTGTTCTTGAGAAATTAATTGTAAGGTTTGATTTCGAAATTGATTAGTTTTTTCCCTCAAAAAATTTATGTCTTGTTGAAGGGATTGAAATTTTTGAGCTGCCTCTTGCTTATCCTCGTCAGACATTGTGGGGCCGTCTTTTTGGGTTTTCTCTTGGATTTCTCTAGCTTCTGTAGCTTTATCTTGCAGTTCCTCTACGACCTCCTTCCACTCATCTGAGTTTTCAAGTTCCTCGAGCTCTTTTTTCGCAACATTTGTACTAAATAATGCAGCCTGAGGATCAAGTGTAGCTATATTTAGGTCAGCAGCAGGAAGCGTAAAAGTAAATAATGATGCCGTAAGTGCGATGAATATAGTTTTAAAAAATTTCATAGTTTTTCCCTTTAAATAACCGGTCGGTGAATTCTACAGTTTTGTTAGCTATTTTAGTAGCATTAAGAGAATTTAAAATTGTGTTCCAATTTCAAATTGAAATGTTTCTGTCTCATCAAGTGGACCTTCGTTTGAGGGTGCAGCTAAAGCAAGCGACATAGGTCCTAACTGAGTAATCCAAGTTACCCCTACCCCATAAGAGTATCTCAATTGACCAAAATCTAATTCACTACAATTAATATTTGATTGATCTGTTCCACAGTCTTTTGAAAAGACATTTCCTATATCGACAAAAAATGAACTTCGCATAGATCTTTGGTCATCAATAAATGGTAGTTTAAAAATAAAATCAAATCCTCCTTCTACCAAATAAGCTCCGCCAATTGATCTATCATCTCTGTAGTAAGAATAAGGATTCAAGACTGGGTTACCATCTTCACCAACTATTTGATTACCCTCACTATCTAAATAATATTGAGAAGGGATGGCTCGAGGCCCTAAGGTATTTTGCTTGAAACCACGCACTGAACTAATGCCGCCAGAATAATAATGCTCGAAGAATGGTGCTACTTTGGTATCACCATATGCTTCTAGTAAACCTAATTCTCCTCTAAAACCTAGTACAAACCTACCACCAAAGATTGGTTTAAAATATTTATGTCTATAAGTTGCTTTCGTATAAGTTAATGAACTTCCCGGAATTGCTACTTGTAGAGCAAGAGATTGAGATTGTCCAGCAGTGGGAAATAGTCCTCTATTAAGAGTTACTTTTGACCAAATTAACTGAGTTTTGAAAACCTCAAAATTTGTTCCTTCTGATTGCGTAAAAGCTAATATTTGGGAAGCCGGTGTAGAACCTGTATCAATACTTGTATTATCATAATTAAAGTTCAGACCAAACCTTTCAATATCACTGATGGGTAAACCAAACTGGATACCAGCCCCAAAAGAATCCGAGGTATAACTTGCTATGTTGAACTGCCCGTAGTCTGACTCTCTGAAATATGCACTATATCCTCTGCTAACACCGTCAATATTGAAATAAGGCTCTCCGTAACTAAATGAATAACTCCTCTGCCATGTACTATCATTTATTCCTATGCCAATAGCTCTTCCCGTTCCAAATGCATTATTTTCATTGTAGTTCAAGCCTAGAACCATACCGTAAGCACCGTAGCCTAAACTACCACCAATAGACCCTGAAAACTCTTCTTCAACTGAGAATTCAACATCTATCTGATCATTCACTCCAGGAACAGGTATAGTTTCTGATTCAACTTCTTTAAAATAACCAAGCCTCTCCAATCTTAATTTGGAATTTTCGATGAGATTATTAGAAGCCCAAGCTCCCTCCATTTGTCTCATTTCTCTTCTCAACACTACATCATGAGTTCTTTTATTTCCTTTGAAAATAATTCTTCTGACATAAGTTCTTTGCTGAGCATCGACATAAAAAGTTAAATCAACATTACCTGATTCTTCATTGACATCTGGTACGCCTCGCACTTCAGCGAAACTATAACCCTCGTTGCCTAGAATATTTTTAAATATTTCTTCTGTTTCAGTAATTAAGTATTGATTAAAACCTTCGCCTGATTTAATTAAAATTAAAGATTTAAGAACCTCTTCATCAATAGGTAAGTCTCCTACAATTTTTACCTTATCCACTTCATAGGTTGTGCCTTCTGAAATATTTAAGGTAATAAATACTTGTGATTTATCAGCAGAAACACTTACTTGAGAGCTTTCGAGATTAAATTCTACATAGCCCCTGTTCTTATAAAAAGATTCTAGAGATTCGATATCTCCCTTTAATTTTTCTCTTGAATATCTATTATCATTTGTGAAAAATGATAACCATCCTCCTGTTTTAAGCTCGAATCCTTTAACTAGCTCTTCATCTGGAAATGATTGATTTCCTATGATGTTGATATTATTTATTTCCGCTACCTCTCCTTCATCGATTTCGATATTTAAAGAAACTCTATTTCTAAGCTCATCTTCTGTTGTCACATCAACTTTTGCACCATATCGACCTTGAGAGACATATTGTCTTTGGATTTCTAAAGCCAGACTATTAACAATGGATCTCTTAAATACCTGTCCTTGTGATAGGCCTGCATCATCTAGCCCTCTCAATAAATCTTCAGTCTTCAGAGCCTTGTTTCCATCTAATTCAATAGAAGCTATTGATGGCCTCTCTACAAGACTGATTATTAATGTATTGCCTTCCCTGCCTAGCTGTATGTCATCAAATTGACCAGTTTTAAAAATAGTTTTGGCAGTAGTTTGTAAGTCATAAACGTCTACAGTATCGCCAACTGCTATAGGCATGACATTGAAAACACTACCTGCCGAAACTCTTTGCAATCCCGTAATCCTAATATCATTGACCACCCATTCTTCGTTTGAACTAATGGTTTGAATTTGAATAAAAACAAGAGAAATTGCTATGAGAATTAATTTTAAATGACTCTTTATCATTAAATAAACCTCGCAATATCATTTGCAAAAGCAAACACCATCAGGCTGACAATCAATACTATCCCTACTCTCGTTGAGTATTCTAGTATTGCTTCAGAAACAGGAGAGCCTTTTAATTTTTCAATTGCTATCATCAATAACTGTCCACCATCCAAAATTGGAATTGGCAAAAGGTTTAATAATCCAAGGTTTATACTTAGCAATGCTATCATGGAAAGGAAGGTTACGTATCCAGCTTTTGCTGCAGATCCTGCTAATACTGATATTTGTATTGGTCCACCAAGGTTATCTGCAGAAATTGATCCACTTATCATCTTTCCGATAGAAGAAATGATTAATAAGGTGTATCTATAAGTATCAGTAATACCAACAAAAAAAGCAGAAATTAAATTTTCCTTTTTTTCGACAGTGTATTCCGAAGGCCACTTACTTAAATCATTTGATGCAAGAATACCTATTCTTCCATTAGTTACGCCTTTTTGATCGATGTAACTTGAAGTTTCTAACATGAGCTTTTGTGGTGTTCCGTCTCTATCTATCTCAAGTTCAATTAGTTGATTAGGAAGCTGACTTAAAATTCTAGAAAGATCTTGCCAGGTATTTATGGTTTGACCATTTATTGATTTGATTAAATCTCCTTCTTTTATTCCAAATTTTGCGGCAGGGCCATCATCTTGTAACTGGCCTACCAAGGCAGGTAAAAAGGGCTGTAATCCTAATGCGAGATAGGGTGAAGCCTGATCATTTCCAGATAGCCATTCTTTTATAGGTATTGATGTAAGAACTTCTGACCCCTTACTTATATATTTAATATCTATGGAGCCTGTGTCACCAATTCTACTTGAAAGGATTAAATTAATATCGTTGAAGGCATTGACCCTCTGTTGATCTATTTCAATTATTTTATCTTCCACTGCAATGCCAGATTTTTGAGCTGGACTTAATGGAATAATTTCACCGACATATGTTGAGAGCTGAATTGTTCCAACAAAGGCGAGATAAAAATATACAAAGATGGCAAGGATGAAATTCGCAAGAGGTCCTGCTACAGTCACAGCAGCTCTTTCACCCGGTGATGCATCTAAATATGATTTTCTATCTTTTGATGGAATATTTTTATTTTCTTGCGGTATATTATTTTCTCCAAGCATTTGTACATATCCGCCTAAAGGTAAAATGCCAAAAGAATAGCTACAGTCCTGTTTATCTTTGAATGAAAATAGTTCCTTGCCAAAGCCTATCTTGAACTTTAAGACGTGAATATCAAAGTATCTTGCAGTTAAAAAATGACCCAATTCATGTATGCCTACTATGATGCTAATAAGCAAAATAAAAGAAAATATAGTAAAAAGTATATCCATTTAATTCATTTTAATAATGTCTAGCGCTGCTCTTCTTGATTTAGTATCTGCTTCATAAATATCATCAAGGTCTTTGACCTCAGTAATATCAGATTTATCCAAGATATTTGAAATAATTTTATATATATCCAAATAACTTATTCTGCCTTTAAGAAATGCATCTACACAGACTTCATTCACTGCATTTAATATGGTGGAACTTGTGCCGCCTACTTTGAGGCAATCTTTTGCTAGTTCTAGAGATGGAAATTTATTCACGTCAGGTTTCCTAAATGAGAGATTATTTAACTCTTCGAAGTTAACTTTCTTCGAACCTGAATTTATTTTTTCAGGAAATCCCAATCCATAGGCTATTGGAATCTTCATATCCGGAGTGGAGAGTTGAGCTATTATAGAATTATCTGTAAATTCAACCAAGGAATGTATGATCCCTTCAGGATGTATAAGGACATCAATATTCTCATTATCAAAAAGCCATCTAGCTTCTATAATCTCTAGGCATTTATTCATCATTGTTGAAGAATCAACTGATATCTTATCTCCCATGCTCCATACCGGGTGAGCTATTGCCTCTGCCGGAGTAATTGACGAGAAATCGTTGACGTCTTTATTTAAAAAAGGGCCACCTGATCCAGTTAGAATAAGTCGTGAAACTGAGTCTTTATTACTCACACCCTGTAAGCACTGATGGATAGCGCTATGTTCGCTATCAATTGGAAAGATAGTAGATTGATTTTCTTTTGATAGATTGTTTAGAAGCTCCCCAGCCACCACATAAGATTCTTTGTTTGCTAGTAAAACATGCTTTCCACTTTTGACTGCATGATAAACTGGTACCAATCCAGCCACACCTACCATAGCAGCAACTACCATATCCACGTTGTCAGATTTCAAAGCCTCTTGTATTTCTTTTTGTCCAGAAAGCAGGGTTGTTGCAGGATTTAAGTTACCAACTTGTGATAAAAAAGAATTTTTAGCCTCTTCATCATGAAGATAAATGAACTTGGGATTAAATTCATGATATTGATCAATCATCAATTGAAAATTTGAATTAGCCAGTAAAAGCTCTATTTTAAATTTATCTTTATTTTGTCTTACAACTTCTAAAGTAGATTGCCCTACTGATCCAGTAGAGCCCAAGACAGCTAAATTTTTAATCATGAGAGGATATTTAAAAGGAAGATGAAGCATGGAAATGCAGCTATATGGCTATCTAAACGATCAAATAAACCTCCGTGTCCAGGGATGAGATTAGAATAATCCTTAACTTCTACAACACGCTTCATTAGGCTGGCGACGGCATCACCAATAACAGAAAATATGCTTACTAAAGTTAAAACAATAAAAACCAAAATAATGGGTAGTTCAAATGCTTGAGAAGAAGTCAGGAGAAGAAATATTGGAGCTATAGTGACAGCTGAAAGGAAGCCTTCCATGGTTTTATTAGGGCTTACATTATTAATGAAAGGCCTTTTACCAAAATTCTTTCCTACAAAAAAGGCTATCGAATCCATCAATACACTTATAAGCACAACATACAAAAGAAATAATCTGTCGTTACTGAAGTTTAAAGCTAAGGAAGATAGTGGATCGGTAGATATGATCTGGAATACAGAAGCAAAAAATCCTAAGTGAATGGAAAACCCAATGAACAGCCAAGTCAGGCTATTTTTAAGAAAAGTTTTATTTAATGGGAAGCTAAGTATAAATATACAGGCAATTGCATAGATCAATACGCTTAAAGTAATGAATAAATTATTAAAAAAAGGAAAATGAGCAACGAATATTAGGCAGAAAAATATTAATAAACTTGCAAATGTAATCAGGTTTGAAAACCTTATTTTCAAAAATTCCCAGAATGACAGACCAGAAACTATGGCAAGAAAGTAAACTAAAAAATTACTTGGAAAGAAAAGTACTATTGAGGCTATAAAAAAAACTAAAAATAATGCACTGATAATTCTCTGTCTCAACATTGCTATAGTTGGAAATTAGATTTATCGCCGAAGCGTCTTGACCTTTTTGCATATTCCATGAGCGCAGATTCAAACTTATCATCATCAAAGTCTGGCCAAAGGATATCTGGAAAATATAATTCCGAATAAGCCATTTGCCATAAAAGAAAATTACTTACTCGGGTCTCATTGCCTGTCCTGATGCACAGGTCAGGATCCTCAAAAGCTGAAGTTGATAAAAAAGAGTTAAAAGTTTCTTCAGTAACCAAAATATCTGTTCCTTGATTTTTGATTTCATTAATAGCATTAACGATATCCCATCGTCCGCCGTAGCTAGCTGCTACAACTAAATCAAGATTTTTGTCTCTTCCTTTACAAGAAGTCAATTGTTCAGATTTTTTCATTTGTACAATTAAATCTTGATCAAATTGTGATAAATCTCCTATGAAGCTTAATTGAACAGAATTCTTTATAAGGTTAGGAACTTCTTCTTGAAGAGCAGAATGTAAAAGTTTCATAAGGAGATTCACTTCTTCGGAGGATCTCCCCCAATTTTCACTGCTAAATGCAAATAAGGTTAAGGTAGACAATCCTCTTTTAACTGCATACTCAACAGCCTCTCTAGCTCTCTCTACTCCTTTCTTGTGGCCATCTACACCAGGTAAGCCATTTTCGGTTGCCCATCTATTATTGCCATCCATAATAATTGCCACATGTTTAGGCAAGGTTTCAGTGTGATGACCTTCCATTTCTAAATTTTAAAAATCTAGTAGATCTTTTTCTTTCGCTTCAAACGTAGAATCTATTTTCTCAACAAATAAATCTGTAAGTTTTTGAATTAGCTCCTCTCCTTGGCGCTCTTCGTCCTGAGATATTTCTTTTTCTTTAAGAAATTCTTTTAACTGAGTGTTTCCTTCTCTTCTTACATTGCGAATAGAAACTTTAGCATTCTCAGCTTCAGCTTTAGCTTTTTTGATGAAGTCTTTTCTGGTTTCTTCGGTAAGATCTGGCAGAATAACTCTAATAGTGTCTCCTGACGTGGCAGGATTTAAGCCCAAATCTGATTCCATAATAGATTTCTCTATTTGTTGCACAATCCCTTTTTCCCAAGGCACGATCGCTAAGGTTTTAGCGTCCTCAATAGAAATACTGGCAACTTGAGATAAAGGTGTTGGTTTATCGTAATAGTCCAATTTAATGCTATCCAGCAAAGAAGGAGTTGCCCTGCCTGTCCTAATCTTCTTAAAAGCAATTTCTAAAGCAACTAAACTCTTTTCCATCCCAGACTTAGCATCTTCAACAATCTCATTTAACATTTAACTCTCTATTTGAGACATTACTTCAGTTGCAAAGTCTACCTTTTCTACTTCTATTCCTTCACCTACTTCATATCTTACGAAGCTTAAAATAGTAGCATTACTCTCACTTAAAAGCTGACTTATTTTTTTATTAGGGTCTTTAACAAAGTCTTGTTCTGTAAGACTGACTTCAGCTAAGAATTTAGAAATTTTACCGGTTATCATTTTTTCAACTATTTCTGGAGGTTTTCCTGAATCTTCTGATTGAGCCTTGAATATCTCTCTTTCTTTTTCTATAACATCTTCTGGTATTTCTGCAGGAGATACGGCCATAGGATCAGTTGCTGCGGCATGCATGGCTATATCATTAGCAAGAGATTGATCACCGCCTTGCAAAGAAACGATGCAGCCTATTTTACTATTACTGTGTAAATAAGAACCTGTTGTAGAGGATTCTTCAGTCTTTGCTAGTCTTCTAACAACTATGTTTTCTCCCAGTTTCTGAACTAACTTTTCTCTATTATCTTCTACGCCGTCTGCTAGCAGCTGATCTAAAGACTTGTCAGAATTATTTACATAAGTCTCTAAGGTTTCAGATGTAAATGACACGAAAGAATCATCTCTCGCAACGAAGTCAGTTTCACTATTCACTTCAAGCATGAAAAAATTTCCATCACTGCCTTTTATAGCTATCAAACCATCCGCAGCTGATCTTCCCGATTTCTTACTGGCCTTAAGACCGCTTGTTTTCCTCAGCTCTTCGATAGCAAGATCAATATCACCATCAGTCCCTTCTAGTGCCTTTTTACAATCCATAAGACCTAAGCCAGTTTTTTCCCTTAATTCTTTAACTTGTGAAGCTGAAATACTCATAATTAATCCTCGTTTTTTTCTTCCTCTTTAACATCGCTGGAGCTTACGGCTGCAGATTCATTCTCTGCAACGACTTGTTCTTCTTCAGCAGCTGTACCGGTAACTTCTTGAGCTATCTCAGCTTGAGGTTCAGCAGATTCTAATTGCTCTTCCGTAGGAGCATCATCCGAAGTAATAGTTTGTTTTCCTTCAGGAGCCTGTTCACTAATCTCAACTTTTCTTACAATAGCAGGACCTGATTGAGGTTCTTCTTGCTTTAAACCGGTTGCCGCCTCTGAACCTTTCAGACAAGCGTCTGCAACAGCTTCTGTAAATAAAGCTATAGATCTTATGGAGTCATCATTTCCAGGAATAACGTAATCTAGGCCTTCTGGATTACTGTTAGAATCTACGATCCCAACAATCGGTATACCCATTTTGCTGGCTTCAGAAACTGCTATAGATTCTCTTTTGACATCTATTATAAATAGAGCATCTGGCAGTCCTCCCATTTCAGTGACACCACCTATAGATTTTTCTAATCTATCTATATCTCTTTGAATCTTGAGTCCTTCTTTTTTTGTGAGTTTGCTGAATGTTCCATCTTCTTTCTGTCTTAGAAGAGTCTCCAATCTAGTTATTGAAGAACGAATTGTTTTATAATTTGTAAGCATTCCACCTAACCATCTCTCATTAACATAAGGCATAGAACATCTTAAAGCCTCATTTTTGATGATACTAGTAGCTGTTCTTTTGGTACCTACAAAAAGAATTTTGTTGTTTTTTGCTGCCAAGCCTTCTATAAACTTGAGAGCTGGCTTTATCATTTCAACCGTATGTTCTAAATTTATAATATGGATTTTGTTTCTGACCCCAAAGATATGTTGTTCCATTTTTGGGTTCCAGTACTTGGTTTGATGTCCGAAGTGAACACCTGCTTGCAGCATTTTTTCTAGCGATATCTCAGCCATTTGCTCTCCTTATTTTACGAAAAACATTACATTTTTCTGGTTATACTTCCACGAATTTACAGAACTTACTAAATGATGAGCGATCTTTAGCACCCTAGATCTGAAACAATTTCGCGTGTTTCTTTTTGAGACAAATGTCTCAGGTGAGGATTAAAACATATTTCCTTCTTTTCAAGAAGAATAAATGTCATGCATCCTATATAAACCTTTAGGTTTTGATAATAGCCATCTGGCACCTATTAAGGCTCCAGAAGCAAAAATTGATCTATCTTCCGCCTTGTGAGTTAATTCAATAGACTCATTGGCTAGTTTCACTCTGACCGTATGCTCGCCAGGATTAGTGCCTTCTCTAAAGCTTTCAACCGTAATATCAGAATTAGGAAAATGACTTGAGATTGTTTCTTTCAAGTCTAGAGCCGTTCCAGACGGTGAATCTTTTTTTTCTTCGTGGTGAGTCTCTTCTATCTCTATAATGCTATCCTCTAAAAATAAAGCTCTTGAATTAGTGATAATTGTTTTAAGTACAGCAATGCCAGAGCTAGTATTGGGAGCCAGTAAGACTGGGACTTCTGTACTAATTTTATCTATATGCTGTAATTGAGATTCATTAAAGCCTGTTGTACCAATTAAAATAGGTATTTTTCTGCTCCGTGCATCTTCCAAAACTGATAAGGATGATTCGGGAGATGAAAAATCTATAATAATATCTATTTCCTTTTCTGGAGGAGTGCCATTAGAAATCTGTATATCAATTTTTTTTTGATTGATGAGATCTCCTATATCCTTACCGAGAAACTCGTTGTTTAAATTGCAACTCCCACCAATAAGATGAAAGAAATCATTATCTAAAATTTCTAAGACGAGCAGTCTGCCGACCCTTCCGGTAATGCCTGATATGAAAATATTATGCATTTATTTAATTCTTTGTATCAAAAAAAGATTTTACCTTAGAAAACCATTCTTCTTTCAAAGGATTCTGTTTTGAGTCACCGGAAAATGATCCTTGAAAATCTTTAAGAAGTTGCTTTTGCTGTTTTGATAAGCTTTGAGGAGTTTCGATAACTGCTCTGCAAAGAAGATCTCCTGTTGATCCACCCCTAATTGGACTTATGCCTTTGCCTCTTAGTCTGAATAGCTTTCCTGTTTGAGTTCCCTCAGGTATTTTTATTTTCACCTTACCATCGAGCGTAGGGATCTGTATCTCTCCACCTAATGTAGCATCTATAAATGTAATAGGTGCTTCACAATATAAATGCTTTCCATCCCGTTCAAAAACATCATGCGGTAAAACCTTAATTTGAACAAAAAGGTCTCCTGAAGGCCCACCATTTAAACCTGCTTCACCTTCACCTGATAGCCTGATTCTATCTCCTGTATCAACCCCAGCAGGAATTTTTACAGACAGTGTTTTGCGTTTTTCTACCCTTCCTTGACCTCTGCAGTCTTTACAAGGATTGCTGATGGTTTGCCCTGAACCAGAACAATTACCGCATGTTTGAGCTACAGAGAAAAAGCCCTGCTGTATCCTAACCTGGCCTGCTCCACCGCATGAATTACATGTGATAGGTTCACTCCCCTCACTCGCACCTGAACCGTCACAAGTAGAGCAACTTTCTAAAGCAGGTATAGCTATCTTTTCGGTTACTCCTCTTACAGCATCTTCTAGATTAATTGTCATTGAGTATTGAAGATCAGAACCTTTATTAGACCTTTGTCTTCTACTAAAAGGGTCTCCACCACCGAATATGTCGCCGAATATGTCGCCGAATATATCATTAAACCCTTGAGAGCCGCCTCCACCAAAACTGGAGGCGTCTACTCCATCATGACCAAACTGGTCGTAAGCATTTCTTTTTGAGGAATCAGATAGAACTTCGTAGGCTTGAGAAGCTTCTTTAAACTTTTCTGGAGCATTTGGATCATCAGAATTTCGATCTGGATGATATTTCATAGCCAATTTACGATAAGCCTTTTTTAACTCATCATCGGATGCACCTTTTGGAACACCAAGAACGTCATAGTAATCCTTTTTAGACATCTATTTCTCTAGCCTAATAGAATTTCTAATTAAGAATTTTGGTTTTCTTTTTCTTCTGTTACTTCTTCAAAGTCAGCATCAACTACATCTGCTTCTTCAGATGCTCCTTCCTGCTCCGCGGCTTCTTTATTTTTTGCCTCTTCTTCATATAATCTCTGCGCAAGAGGTGCTGAAGCCTCTGATAAAACCTTTACCTTTTCATCTATTGTTTCTTTATCTTCACCTTTTAAAGCTTCTTCTAATTCTTGAATGCCATTTTCTATAGCTTCTTTTTCAGCATCTTCAACTTTATCTTTTGCTTCTTCGAGGGTCTTTTTGCAACTATGGATTAGGTTTTCTCCTAGATTTTTTGCCTGGACTAATTCTTCAAATTTTTTGTCATCTTCAGCATGAGCCTCTGCATCTTTGACCATTTGGTCTATTTCATCGTCTGACAATCCACTTGATGCCTTTATCTCTATTGATTGTTCTTTATTTGTTGCTTTGTCCTTAGCTGATACATTAAGAATACCATTTGCATCTAGGTCGAATGATACTTCTATCTGAGGCATGCCTCTTGGAGAGGCTGGTATGTCTGTTAAGTTGAACTGACCTAATGTTTTATTTTCAGTTGCCTGCTTTCTCTCTCCTTGAAGGACATGAACGGTCACAGCAGTTTGATTGTCTTCAGCGGTTGAAAATACTTGAGATTTGTTCGTTGGTATAGTTGTATTTTTGTCAATGAGAGGTGTCATGACTCCTCCCATGGTTTCTATCCCTAAAGTTAAAGGAGTAACATCTAAAAGCAGTACATCTGTGACATCCCCTGCGAGAACTGCTCCTTGTATGGCAGCGCCAACAGAAACAGCTTCGTCAGGATTCACATCCTTTCTAGATTCTTTACCAAAGAATTCTTTAACTTTTTCTTGAACAAGTGGCATTCTTGTTTGGCCGCCCACTAAGATGACTTCATCAACATCAGAAGGTTTCAAGCCTGCATCATCAAGTGCGGTCTGTGTTGGTTTTATAGTTCTATCTACAAGACCTTCTACTAAAGATTCTAATTTTGCCCTAGTTAATTTGTGAACAAAATGTTTTGCTCCTGATGAATCTGCTGTTATGTAAGGCAGATTGATCTCTGATTGTTGATTGCTGGAAAGCTCAATTTTAGCCTTCTCCGCGGCTTCTTTTAATCTCTGTAAGGCCGCCGAATCATTATGAAGATCTAACCCAGACTCTTTTTTGAATTCATCGGCTAGATATTCAATTAATGTGATATCGAAATCCTCACCACCAAGAAAAGTATCTCCATTAGTAGATAAAACCTCGAATTGGTGCTCACCATCGATTTCAGCTATTTCAATTATTGATACATCAAAAGTTCCTCCTCCGAGATCATAAACAGCGATCTTTTGATCCCCTTTACCTTTGTCCAGGCCATAGGCCAATGCAGCCGCTGTTGGTTCGTTTATTATCCTTTTGACTTCTAGTCCTGCTATTTTTCCTGCATCTTTAGTAGCTTGCCTTTGAGAATCGTTGAAATAAGCAGGTACGGTAATAACTGCTTCTTTCACCTCTTGTCCGAGATAGTCTTCCGCGGTCTTTTTCATTTTCTTGAGAATTTCTGCTGAAACTTGCTGTGGTGCAAGTTTTTTTCCTTCTGCTTCAACCCAAGCATCTCCATTATCGGCCGAAATTATTTTGTAAGGCACCATAGCGCTGTCTTTTGTTACGACATCATCATCATGCTTCCTACCTATAAGTCTTTTTATGGCATATAAGGTATTCTCTGCATTTGTTACCGCTTGGTTTTTAGCTGAGTCTCCTACCTTGATTTCTTCTCCATAGGCAACAACAGAAGGAGTAGTTCTTTTTCCTTCTGAATTTTCTATAACTTTCGCTTGATCACCTTCCATCACAGAAACACACGAATTCGTTGTTCCTAAATCAATACCTATTACTTTTGCCATTATCTTTAACTCCACAGTATGTTGTTTTACATAAGATGGGGCTTATGTTTCCAATTTCAAGGGGTTTTTTACTTTTCTTCGGTATTTTTTGAAACTACGACTTTTGCAGGTCTGAGGGTTCTGTCCATAATCGTATAGCCTTTGAGAACAACATCAATGATAGTATTTGGTTCAAGCTTATTGTCTTCGATAAGAGAAATTGCTTCGTGTTTTTCTGGATCAAAACTTTGGTTTTCGCAATCTATGGGCTCAATACCTGAGGTTTTTAACGAAGTTTCAAGGCTCTTGAGAGTCAGCTCAAGACCCTCTTGTATAACATTATCATCTTCCTTGCTTTGACAAGAAAATATTGCTCTTTCTAAATTATCACTGACAGATAAAAACTCTCTTGCCAAAGATTCAACACCAAATAAACGAGCTTTAGTAACTTCCTGCGCTGCTATTCGCCTTACATTTTGAACTTCTGCCTTTGCTCTAAGAATCTGATCTTCTAGGTCCTTAATAACGTCTTCTTGAGAAATTTCTTCTTCGCTGTCAGCCAGAGAAGCTTCAATATCTATATTATCTGAAGCCATATCCAGATTTATTTCTTCTTCCAAATTTGAATTTTCTTGTTTTTTGTTTTCGTTCAATGATTTCTCCTTTCAAACCCTATATGGGGCTTAAAAAAGTCTATTCAAGTTAATTAGTCTTTAAGAGGTTTTACGTATAGAACCATACTGTGGTCTATGATTTCATAACCTTTTTCTTCGGCAAGTATTTTTTGCCTTTCTTCGATCAAGTCATCTGAAAACTCAATAACATCACCAGTATCTAGACACACCATATGGTCATGATGATCTGAAGGGGTTAATTCATATACAGCATGACCTTCTTCAAAATTATGCCTTATACAAATTCCAGCTTGTTCGAATTGAGTAAGAACCCTGTACACAGTTGCAAGACCTACTTCTTCGCCAGCATCAATTAAACGTCTATATATTTCTTCAGCACTAAGGTGAGACTTGTCTCCATCTTCAAGAAGTTCAAGAATTCGAAGTCTTGGCAGAGTTACCTTTAATCCAGCTTTTTTTAATTCTGCGTCGTCAGTCAATTTAATTACCTTTTAATTGTGTAAGCATAAGTTAGAGTTGCTATTATAATGTCCAAAACCCCTTAATAGAAAATAAATGAGAAAAAATTTATCAATAGCGCTTATAGCGGCCTCAACACTGTTAGTTGCCAGCTGCAGCTTACCAAGAACATATCAAGTAGTGATCAGCCAAGGTAACCTTGTAGATCAAGAAATGATTGATAAGTTAGAAATTGGCATGACGGAGTCTCAAGTAAAATTTGTAATGGGAACTCCATTAATATCAGACACTTTTTCTCCTAATCGATGGGACTATTTTACTTCTGTAACACAAGGGGAAACGATTTATACAGAACAAAAAATTACACTATTCTTCAAGGACAACGCATTACTTAGATGGGATGGTGAAATTGTCTCTAATGAATAGCCTAGATAAAGAAGTATAGAAAAACACAACTCACCATGACAGGTGAGATATAACGAATACTGAAATACCAGAACCTAAAAATAAAATTTTCCTCAACGTCCAGTTCATTCAAGACATGTTCTTTTTTCATTACCCAGCCCACAAAGACGGCAATAAAAATACCGCCAAGAGGCAGCATGATTTGATTGGTTAAGAAATCAGTAGCATCAAAAAAGTTTCTTCCAAAAATTGTAAACTCAGACAGAAGATTGAATGACAATGCACTAAAAAGGCCTATAAACCATGCCAAGAAGCCTAAAATTATCGTAGCTGTAATTCTTTTAATTCTTAGAGATTCAATTAACCAAGCCACTCCTGGTTCTATTAGTGATACAGAGGAGCTCAAGGCTGCTATGCTTAATAAAATAAAGAATAATGTTCCAAAAAAAATACCTAACGGCATAGAGCTAAACGCAATAGGTAGTGTTACAAAAACTAGTCCTGGACCCTCTGATGCGGTCAAGCCATTTGCAAAGACTATAGGAAAAATTGCTATTCCAGCCAGCAAAGCAACTCCTGTATCCAAAGCAGCAACAGAAATAGCCGTTTTACCAATATTTTGGTCAGCCGGCATATAGGCTCCGTAGGCCATAATAGCCCCCATTCCTAAGCTTAGAGTAAAAAACGCTTGCCCAAGGGCTTCCAACATAACTTCAGGCGTAATTTTGCTGAAGTCAGGTTTAAAAAGGTAAGTAAGACCTTCAAGAAACGCACCTGTTGTTGTTGCGTAGAGGCAGAGCATAAGTACGATTACAAATAACATTGGCATTAGAGTATTTATCCACTTCTCAAGACCATCCAGTATCCCTCTAGCAACAATAAAAACGGTAACCGATATAAAAAGGGTATGCCAAAAAATTAATGAAGACGGATTAGACAGAAGACTATTGAAGCTCTCTGCAGAGCTCTCAGGAGTTATATTTTGAAACCCATTGAATACATATGATAGAGCCCAACCAGCGGCAACACTATAAAAAGAAAGGATTAATAATCCAGCCAGTGCTCCAGTGGCTCCCAGTAAAGTCCATGCCTTGGTAGTATTGGCCTCAATTGCAAGGTTTTTCATAGTATTGGCAGGACTACTTCTACCCCTTCTTCCTATCATGATTTCACCAAGCATAATTGGTAAACCGATAACGGCAATACAAGCCAAATAGACCAAAACAAAAGCCCCTCCTCCATTATCACCTGCCATATAAGGAAACTTCCATATATTCCCAAGACCAACTGCTGATCCTGTAGCGGCTAAGATAAAAGTCCAACGGCTCGACCATGTTCCATGAATAGATTTTTTTTCTTCTGGCATTTTAATTGTAGATTTCGATAGGATTAGTATAAGGATTCAGCCAATAAACTAAGATTAACATAAGACAAATACACAAGATAATGCTTATTTTATTAATCAGATCTACATAATTTTTGTCTAAAGTTTTAGTGATTGAAGTGACATATTGGAAATGCCTTGAAGCATAGACTGCACATAATAAGAAACTTATTCCCCAAACAGGATTAATAAAGAAGGTAAAAACTCCACCAACTATTGCAAAAAGAACTGGCATCACGGAAATGAAAGTAAGCTTAGAAACTAATACATTTTTCTTGCCTTTGATAGACCAGATATTTCCAAACAAAAAGAATAACAAAACAGAAAAATATAATTGAGCAAGGTGTGCCAAGACCATTGCTAGGTTATCGGGTGTAAACCACAAAGAGGCTGTTAAAAGAATTAAAGGTGCTATTGATAAATACGATATTCCCTTAATGGATCTAAATAAAACGTCTTCATCTTTCATGTCTGCTACAATTTTATAACAAAGTTTATACTCGAGTTGTGGGAAAAAAGAAAAAGAAAGCTGAAAACTCTATTTCAGAAAACAGAAAAGCAAGATTTGATTTTGAGATATCAAGTAAATTTGAGGCAGGCTTGTCCTTACTTGGATGGGAAACTAAAAGTATCAGAGAAAATAATGCTCAAATAGCCGAGGCCTATACGCTCTTAAAAGATGGTGAAGCTTGGTTAATAGGTTGTTACATAGACCCTCTTAAAAATAGTAACTTATCTATGGATCCAACAAGATCAAGAAAACTATTACTGAACAGAAAGGAGTTAAATGAGATTATCAAATCTACGTCTCAAAAAGGTAATACTTGCATTCCTACAAAACTTTACTGGAAAAATGGTCTCATAAAATGCGAAATAGCTTTAGCAGTAGGAAAAAAGGCTCAAGACAAAAGAAATACAATTAAATCAAGGGATTGGGACCGCCAAAAAGCCCAAGAACTTAGAGAAAGAAACAAAAATTAGAGAAGTTTCTAAAGGAAAGGTATACTTCGATAGCTTTTTTGGGGGCGAACTGGCTTCGACAATAGATATAAACCCTCAAGTGCATGTCGAGAAGGTAGTAATTCTCGTTAATAAATTGCTGCAAACTTGTTAGTTGGCGAAAACGCAGACTACGCTCTAGCCGCTTAATTGGCTAGCTGTCCTTGGTAACGTGCTCGTGCGCCTCCAAAGACAGACGATTTCACGAGATGCTGAAATTATTCTTCTCATTAGTAATTTCTTAAGAATAAATTGAGATCGTCTTTTGAACCCTGTTTATCGGGCGAAAAAAGATCAAATTAATAGATAAAACTAAACATGTAGATCTTGTGGCAGAGTACTAATGGACGCGGGTTCAATTCCCGCCGCCTCCACCAAAAGTATTGTATTTTCATGGTAGAACAACAAATTCTCTTAACAATAGAAGCTTCGGTTTCAGATATTAAAAGTCTGTCTCAGGCCTTCAATAACGAACTCAATGGCTAGTGCACCAAGTAGTAGTCCAAAGGTTCTTTGCAGGGCTGATGAAATTGATGTCGGTAGTCTCTTTGCTATCTTTCCTGAAGCCCATAAACTAATAGCATTAAGAAACAAAACTATAATGATAGGACTAAATCCTATAATTTGATTTTCAATAGAATTTCCAGATTTCTCAGAAAGCAACATAACCAAAGTTATAGCTCCGGGTCCTGCCATTAAAGGAATGGCTAATGGGAATGTAGCTAGTGAAGAAAGCTCATCATCATCCATTGCCTCCTCAACTGTTTCTTCTCTTCTTTTCTGCCTTTGTTCAAATACCATCTGATATGCAATGATCATTAAGAACATGCCTCCAACTATCCTAAAGGAGTTGATATTTATTCCCATCAATTGAAGTAAAGCACTTCCAAATAACCAAAATATAAGCAAAATACCAAAGGCTGTTAATGTACTTCTCAGACATAGAGTTATTAAATCTTTTCGGTTCAGCCCTTGGGTAAAAGTAGCAAAGATTGGCAATATAGTAATTGGATCAATAGCTACAAAGATTAAAACAAAATTTTCTAAAAAGAGATTCAACATAAGATTAAGGTCTACCAATCCCCGGTACATCTACTTCTACGATTTCTATCTTTCCTGATTTTTCTCTTAAAGCAGAATCAGGATCTACTCCTGAAGCATTAGAAGTACAGATAAATAAAGTCTTAAGGTCATCTCCACCGAGCATACATGCGTATGCATTAGTTTCTACAGGTATACTTTCCAGTATCTCGCCACCTTCTTTTACCCTAATAACCTCTGCAGTTGAAGGAGAAGCAACCCAAATTGCCCCTTCGGCATCTAAACACATTCCATCTGGAACAGGAACATTCCCATCATCAACACTGTTAGTTAAATCAGCCCAAACTCGTCTGTTTGACAATGAAGCATCATCATTAATATCAAATGCCGTTAATTTAGCAGCGTATGTCTCTCCCACGATTAACGTTTTTCCATCTTCAGTAATAACGGTGCCATTTGGAAACATAACATCATCAGCTGCCACACAAGGTTCTTCGCCAGGTCGCACTAAAATAAGGTTAGTAGATTTAACTTCTTCTCCTGAGTAAGTATTAAAGCCAAAATTACCTATATATGCATTTCCATGAACATCAACAACCATATCATTACAGTGGAAACCAGCTAGCTCACTTAAATCAGCTATTTCTGCTAAAACATTATTTTTAAAGCTAAGTAGCTTTCTGTCTGTCATTGAAACAATAAGCATCGTCCCATCTGGCAGCCAACCTAATCCGGAGGGTTGATTGGGGATATCCACAATTACTTCATAATTTCCATTAAGATCTAAGGCATAAACCTTATGGCTATAAAAATCAGAGAAATAGAACTTATTCTGATACCATCTCGGTCCTTCTCCGAAAGTTAGGCCATCCATTAATGTTTTAAGTTTTCTTTCCATAAATCTCTCCTTCTTTATTAAGCATGCATTTCATCCACAAGAACCATTACATCATCAACTTCTATTTTCTGAAGGTCTTCTTTAGAAATAATTTGTGCTTTATCGGACCAAGGTCTCCAATTCACAGGGTTGCTTGGTCCGAATAAAGTAATCGACTCTTTATTTACTGATGCTGCGATATGGGATGCCACAGAATCTAAGCCAATAAAAAATTTAGAACCATTTATTAAAGCTGCTAAACCCAAAAGACTTGTTTTGCCGGCAAGATTTAATACCTTTTTATCGACAATATCAGCTTTCCCTAATATGTCATCTACATAACTTATCTCGTGAGGATCTGGGCCCGAGGTTATAACAACCGCAAGACCTTTTCTAAGTAAAAGGTTTATTAGTTGCCCAAACTTTTCTTTGTCCCATAATTTTTTTTCTCGTCTTGATGTTGGATGGATTAAACAATAAGAATTTTCTTGATTCAGAAAGGGGAAAGAATCACACAGAACTTTATATTCGATATCTAAATGCCTTGGGCTAAGAGTCAAGTTTTCATTAAATATCTTGAGTCCTAAACTCTCTAAAGCTAGCAGATTTCTTTGAACAATATGTTTTTCTAAAGCCTCGGGGAATATTACAGAGAAAGATTTAGTCCAAAGATTTTTTCTTCTTTTTTTGTCATCTACTGCTGCTTTCATAGCCTTACCAACTGACCAGCTTATAGGAACGACCCTCCATTGAGTGGTCAAAAAGAACGCATAATCATAATTTCTAGTATGAATTTTTTTCCAGAGTTTTATCTCTTTTTTAATCTTTTTATGAATATTTTCTTTTGATGAGGCTTCTATTTCAATAATGTCAGAGACACTATCTTCTTGTTCTAAAATAGAACCTGTTCCCTTGTATACCAAAAGATCTATTTCACTATCAGGATCATTTAGTTTTATGTTGTCTAACATAGGTTTAGTGAGCAGTACATCACCATGAAATCGTAGTATTACAATTAAATACTTATTAGACATTATTAGATATTGTTACTTGACACTCTCTTATTCAGAATGCATTATGCTCGCCTCTCAGTGATATACAAGATTAATGGCAAATATTAAATCAGCAATAAAAAGAGCAAGACAGAACGTCAAAAGGAATGCTCTCAAAAGCTCCCAAAGAGCTTCAACTAGAACAGCAGTGAAAGCTGTACTTGGTGCTATAGAAGAAAAGAATAAAGATACAGCTAAAGAGGCACTAGCCACAGCTGAAAAAACACTCGATGCGATGGCCGGTAAAAAGGTGATTTCTAAAAATAAAGCATCAAGAACGAAATCTAGACTTTCAAAAAAAGTTAAAGCACTCTAATCTAATACTAGATTATTTCTATGAATAACTTCCTCTTCTGAGAAGTGTTCCAATTTTTCTTTAATTTCTTCAGAATTGAGCCCTTTTATAGAATTCATTTCCACGTGATTGAAATTTGATAAACCTCTAGCTATTTCTTCACCTTGAGCATTAGAACATTCGACCAGGTCACCTTTATTAAATTCTCCTCTAACCTCAACAACACCGACAGGAAGAAGGCTTTTGCCCTTAGAGATCAGTGCAACACAAGCCCCTTCATCTAAAATTAAAGTACCAGCAACTGCACCAAAAGAAGAAATCCATAACTTTCTTGACTGAAGAATTGACTGCTCACTTGAAATCTTTGTACCAACAGACTCGTTATTAAAAATCTTTATTAAGATATCTTCCTCAAAACCACTAGCAACCCAAGTTAGAGCACCTCCATTAAGAGAAGTTTTCGCCGCTTCAATTTTAGTTCTCATACCTCCTCTACCTAAGAGCCCTGAAGAGCCTTTTAATTGTTGAGAAAGGTCTAAGTGCTCATCATCAAGATTTATGTGGCCTAACAAAGTAGCAGTATTATCAACAGTTGGGTCATTTGAGAAAATACCATCTTGGTCTGTAAGCATAACAAATTTATTTGCTCGGACTAAGCCTGCCAGTGCAGCCCCCAAGCGATCATTATCTCCAAAAGAGATCTCTTCTGTTGCAACACAATCATTCTCATTGACTATTGGAATAATTCCCATTTCTAAGAGAGATTCAAAAGTATTTTTAGCATTTAAGTATCTTGTACGATTAGCTATATCGTCATGAGTAATAAGTACTTGAGCAGTTTTATAGCCAAAAACTTGAAGATTTTTTTGATAAATCTCGGTAATACCTCTTTGACCAACAGCAGCACAAGCTTGCAAAGTAGCCAATGATTCAGGCCTCTCTGTAAACCCTAATTCACTCATGCCTTTTGCAACGGCTCCTGAAGATATGATGATTACATCTTGCTTATTTTTTTTTAAGAAATCAATCTGGAATGCAAGCTTGGAAATGAAATCAATATTTATACCTGAGTCATTACCTGAAACTAAGCTACTGCCTGCCTTGATAACCCATTTATTATTCTTGCTCATTAAAAGACTCCATGTAAGTGCCTATCTCTCTCATTAATTGTTGCGTACCCAATTTTTTTGCTGCAGAAATACAGTATATATTTAAAATTCCCTCATACTTTATCTTAAGCTCATCTACTAAAGCATCTAATTCTGAATTATCAATAAGATCTATTTTGTTCAACACCAGCCATTTTACTTTTTCAACTAAGTCAGAATCGTAATCTTTAATCTCTATTGTCAATTCTTCTATTTCTTCTATTACATCAACTGGAGATTTTTCATAAATATCAACAATTTGAACAATCACTCTAGTTCTAGCTAAATGTTTCAGGAATTGAATACCTAAGCCCACTCCTTGAGAAGCACCTGCTATAAGTCCAGGTATATCTGATATTACAAAACTTGAATTATCTGAATAGTCTACAACGCCTAGACTTGGGTGCAGGGTTGTAAAGGCATAATCTGCTACCTTTGGTTTTGCGCTTGATACAGCCCGTACTAAAGAAGATTTTCCCGCATTAGGTTTCCCTAATAGTCCAATATCCGCCAAAAGCCTAAGTTCTAATCTTAGTGATAATGACTCTCCCTCTTTCCCTTCTGTAAATTTTGTAGGCGATCTATTTGTTGAACTCTTGTATCTTAAGTTTCCCAAACCTCCCCTGCCTCCATTACATAACAATAATTGATCTCCATCGTTAACAAGGTCAGCTAAAGAATTATCTGCCTCCAGATCATAAAGAAGAGTTCCACAAGGCACTTCAATAATTAAATCACCCCCATCTGAACCAGTTTTATTCTGACTACCACCCCGTTTACCATTCTCAGCTTGAAATTTTCTTTGAAATCTAAACTGAGATAATGTGTTGAGATTATTAACAGATTGAAAAATTATATTACCGCCATGTCCACCGTCTCCCCCATCAGGGCCACCTTTCGGAATATTTTTTAAACGTCTGAAGCTTGATAAACCATTGCCGCCATCACCAGCCTTGACGTCAATGGTAACTTCATCAATGAATTTCATTGATATATTATATTTGAATTATTGGGAAGGAGGTTCTGCCTTTTAAACAGGCTCTACATTGACGAACTGTCTTAACTTGGGACCTTTCTTGATAAAAGAAACCGTACCATCCACCTTTGAGAAAAGTGTGTGGTCTTTTCCACAACCTACATTTTTTCCAGGGTGAAATTTAGTTCCTCTTTGTCTTACTATGATTGAGCCAGCAGAGATAGTTTGTCCACCAAAACTCTTTACGCCCAATCTTTTAGAATTGGAATCTCTTCCATTCCTACTACTTCCACCTGCTTTTTTATGTGCCATGTTATCTCTTATTTACGAACTTATCGTTTCGATCTTAATTTCACTAAAGTTTTGTCTATGACCGTAAGTTCTTCTGTAATCTTTTCTTCTTTTCATCTTGAAAACACGTATTTTATCGTGCTTACCGTTAGTAACGAGTTTAGCGGTTACTTTTGCATTTTCTACATAGGGACTGCCAATTTTTGAATCTGCCCCGTTAGAAATCATTAACACTTTATCAAATTCAATTGTTGAACCTTCTTCCACAGATAAAAGCTCTACTTTCAAGCTTTCGCCTTCTGTAACAGTGTGTTGCTTTCCTCCGCTCTCAATTACGGCAAACATATTTTCTCCAATCACGAATTTAGGACGTGCACTATACGAAAAAGATGAACTAATCGCAATATAATTCCATGAATTACTCTTCTTAATTTAAAATAGAAGGTCTATGGTATTAATGTATAAACAGTTACTCGCTAATGAACTAGATTCTCTAGAAGCAAACCTGGTGGAATCAATAAGCTCAGATATTAAACTAGCAAGCGAAGTATCAAATCATCTTGTAAGTTCAGGAGGAAAAAGAATAAGGCCAGTTGTCTGTATTTTGATTGCCAAAGCTTTTAGTTATCAAGGGCAAGATCTTATAAAGCTGGCAAGTTCGATTGAACTTCTTCATACAGCCACGCTCATACATGATGATGTGGTTGACCAAAGTCTAATCAGAAGAGGTAAACAAAGTATTCACACTAAATGGGATAATGCTCATGGTGTATTGGTGGGAGATTTTGTTTACTCTAAAGCATTTCAATTAATGGCTAGTTTTGAAAATCCCAAGATTATTAGAACTCTTGCTGACTCTACAAATAGAATTTCTGAAGGAGAAGTGCTCCAGCTTGCGTTGAAAAATAGAGAAGTTTTAACCGATAAAGAATATTTTGAAATAATCGATAGAAAAACTGCTGAGCTTTTTAAATCAGCAGCTCTAACTGCGGGTATCCTTTCTTCGTGTTCAGAAAGTCAGCTTTCTAGTTTAGCTAAATTTGCAACCTCTTTAGGAATAAGCTTTCAAATTCAAGACGATATTCTTGATTACTTTGGAAATGAGAGCCTTACAGGAAAACGCGTCGGCAAAGATTTTGAAGAAGGTAAATTTACTCTTCCTGTTTTGATTGCTCTAAAAAATATGGACTGTAATGAAAGAGATATTTTTTTAAAATTGTTTGAAAGAGGAGAAAAGGAATCTTTTCCTAAGGTCTTGCAAATGCTAAACACCTCAAATATTCGTGAAGAAATCGATAAAATATTTAATTATTATTCAGGTACATGTAAAGAAGAGATTAAAAATATACCTGATAACGAATACAAGACAGCATTAGAGCAGATTGTCTCCAACCTAGACTCAAGATTATCTTAATTTTTTTATAACTAATTTAATGTATCATTAAGTTTTCAAAATTAAGAGTTTATAAAAATGTCCTTCTCACCTAAAAGCAACTACAACAAAGAAGAAATACTTGATTGTGCTGAAGGTAACCTCTTTGGCCAAGAAAATGGCAGGCTTCCAACTCCAAATATGCTCATGTTTGACCGCATAACAGAAATCAACACTGATGGAGGTAAGTTTTCAAAGGGTGAGATTATCGCTGAATTAGACATCAATCCTGATCTATGGTTTTTTGATTGTCATTTTAAAGGTGATCCTGTTATGCCCGGTTGCTTAGGTCTCGATGCAATGTGGCAGCTTGTAGGTTTTCATTTATGCTGGCTAGGCAAACCCGGTAGAGGAAGAGCCCTAGGTGCATCCGAGGTCAAATTTTTTGGGCAAGTATTGCCAACCGCGAAGATTGTAACAATTAAAATTGATATCAAGAGAATACTTAATCTCGATCTAACAGTGGGAATAGGTGAAGGATCCATGCTTGTCGATGGCAGAGAAATTTATAGCGCCAAAGGACTTAAGGTGGGTTTATTTCAAGATACCTCTAATTTTTGATATGCGCGAAGTAGTAATAACAGGCATGGGGATAGTTTCTAGCTTAGGAAATAATACTTCTGAAGTAACAGATTCTTTAAAAAATTTAAGTTCTGGAATCTCAGAAAATCTAGATAATAAAGAGATTGGCCTTAGAAGTCATGTTTCAGGTTCAATTAAAAACTTAAATCTTAAGGAGCTCATCGATAGAAAGCTTTATAGATTTATGGGTGATGCAGCAGCCTATGCATACTTAAGCACTCAAGAAGCAATAAAAGATGCCAATTTAACTCAAGACGAATTATCTAATGTTAGAACTGGTCTAATAATGGGCTCAGGAGGTGCTTCTTCTGAAGACCAAATAGAATCTGCAGATATCCTGAGACAAAAAGGTTTAAAAAGAATAGGACCCTACAGAGTTACTAAAGCTATGGGAAGTACAGTCTCCGCCTGTCTCGCAACATCTTTTGGAATAAAAGGAATCAATTATTCTATTTCCTCTGCTTGCGCAACGAGTGCTCACTGCATTGGATCTGGAATGGAACAAATACAACTCGGCAAACAAGATATCGTTATTGCAGGTGGCGGTGAAGCCGAGCATTGGGGAATGACAAGTTTATTCGATGCCATGGGAGCCCTGTCTACAAAATATAATGACAATCCTTCTGTTGCCTCAAGAGCTTATGATAAAGATAGAGATGGTTTTGTGATCGCTGGAGGCGGAGGGTCTTTAATTCTTGAAGAGAAAGAACATGCCATTGCTAGAGGTGCAACAATCTATGCAAAATTAACTGGTTATGCTGCTACCTCTGATGGTGAAGATATGGTGAGCCCTTCTGGAGAAGGTGGCAAGAGATGTATGCAAGTTGCCTGGGATATGTGTGGCAAGTCAAAGATTGATTATATCAATGCTCATGGAACAAGTACTCCTGCTGGAGATATCACTGAGCTCAATGCAATTAAGTCTGTTTTTGGAGATAAGATACCTTGGATAAGCTCAACCAAATCGCTTTCAGGCCATTCTCTTGGGGCTGCAGGAGTACAAGAATCTATATATGGCCTCATAATGTTAAAAGAACAATTTATAGTAGGCTCAGCCAATATAGAGAATCTGGATGAAGGCGCTGAAGACTTTCCAATAGCTAGAGAAAACATTTCAGCTGCCCTGAACAGCTTTTTAAGTAATAGTTTCGGCTTTGGCGGTACGAACGCTACTTTGATTTTTGAAAAACCTTAAAAAGGTATATCATCATCAGTAATACCGCTATCTGGTAAATTTTGAGAACCCATGTCTTGATTGGTGTTTTCATAAGAAGAATTATCTGAATTAGAACTTCCCCTACTATCCAAGAACTGCATATCTCGTCCTATGACCTCTGTGGTGTATCGAGTTTGTCCATCCTGTTCCCATTTCCTAGTTTGAAGCTGTCCTTCTATGTAGACCTTAGATCCTTTTTTAAGATATTCACCTGCAATCTCAGCCAACCTTCTCCATAAAACTACCCTATGCCATTCAGTTTTCTCTTGATCAGACCCCGTGTCCTTATCTTTCCATGATTCAGATGTTGCCAGACTAAGTGTTGTGACAGCGGCTCCGCCGGCTGTATATTTAACATCAGGATCTTGTCCTAGATTTCCTACCAAAATTACTTTATTGATTCCGCTTCTAGCCATAAAAATTTTAATTTAGTTAATATTACTAACTAAGATTATAATCTGTTTTCTAAACATAAGTTCCAAAACATTATTTTTTTTCATGAAATACATCAAGGTAAGAGGTGCACGTCAGCATAATCTCAAAAATATAGACATAGATCTTCCTCGAGATAAGTTAGTAGTCATAACAGGTCTGTCAGGTTCAGGTAAATCAAGTTTAGCATTTGATACTCTTTATGCTGAGGGTCAAAGACGATATGTGGAATCTTTATCAGCTTATGCAAGGCAATTTCTATCTATGATGGAAAAACCTGATGTTGATCACATCGAGGGGCTATCTCCTGCAATTTCTATTGAACAAAAAACAACTTCCCATAACCCTAGATCTACCGTTGGAACTGTTACTGAAATCTATGATTATTTGAGACTTTTGTTTGCAAGAGCCGGAACTCCAATATGTCCCGATCATAACTTATCTCTGGAAGGACAAACCTCAAATCAAATTTGTGACAAAATCCTTGAACTCCCAGATGATTCTAAAATAATGATCTTGGCTCCATTAATAAAAGAGCAGAAAGGTGAACATCTGCATGTATTCGATGATCTTAAGATGCAAGGGTATGTAAGAATGCGAGTTAATGGAATTACTATTGATGTCGATGATAATCCCAAACTAAACAAAAATAAAAAACATTCAATAGAGGCTGTTGTCGATAGATTGGTATTACCAAAAGATGCTGATGAAAATTTTCAATTAAGATTGGCAGAATCAATTGAAAATGCACTTAATCTTAGTGACGGTAATGTGATAATTTTCCTTTTAGATGAGAATAAAGATATTTCTTATAGCTCGAAAATGGCATGCAATGAATGTGGTTACAGCATACCTGAGCTAGAACCTAGATTATTCACTTTTAATAATCCCGCAGGTGCTTGTCCTGACTGCGAAGGACTCGGAGTGAAGTCATATGTTGACGTTTCTAAGGTGATTCATGAATCAACGGCTAGCATAAGCGAAGGCGCATTAGTTGGATGGGATATGAGTCATAGATATCACTTTCATCTTCTGAGATGTCTTTCAAGGGAATATAACTTTTCATTAGAGGAATCTTTTGAAAACTTAGATGAGGAAATTAAGGATATTATTTTAAATGGAACAAATGGAATACCAGTGAATTTTAGCTGGAGAAATAAAAGAGGTAGTTTGGTAGAACGAATCTTTGCATTTGAAGGAGTCTTAAATAATATCGATAGAAGATATAAAGAAACTGAATCTAGTTATAGTAGAGATAACCTATCAAAGCTTATCTCTCTTTCTTCCTGTAAGGCCTGTGCAGGATCTAGATTAAGAAAAGAAGCCAGAAACGTCTTCATAGAAAATGTGAATCTTCCTGAAATTACTTCTTATACAATCGATCAAGCTTTTGATTTTTTTAATACTATGAATTTAAAAGGCTCAAAGGGAGAAATTGCTGAAAGGATAGTAAAAGAAGTAAACGAAAGATTAGAGTTCTTAGTAGATGTTGGATTAAATTATCTAACTCTAGATAGAAGTGCTGAAAGTCTCAGTGGAGGCGAGGCCCAGAGAATTAGATTGGCTAGTCAGATTGGAGCAGGTCTTGTGGGTGTGACTTATATTCTAGATGAACCGTCGATTGGTCTTCATCAAAGAGACAATGAAAAGCTCCTAAAAACGTTAAAAAAATTGAAAGATCTTGGTAACACGGTAATAGTTGTAGAGCACGATCATGAAACAATGCAATTTTCAGACCACGTAATTGACATAGGTCCTGGAGCAGGAGTTCACGGCGGGAAGGTATGTGCTCAAGGAACAGCATCAGAGATAGCTAAATCTAAGCATTCAATTACGGGTCAATACTTGTCAGGAAAGAGAAAAATTGAAATACCAAAGACAAGAAAAGAATTAAGTAAAGAAAGAATAGTTAAACTCACCAAAGCGGATGGTCATAACTTAAAATCTGTAAATCTAGAACTGCCTCTAGATTTATTTGTTTGCGTTACAGGAGTCTCAGGTTCTGGAAAATCAACTCTAATCAATCAAACTTTGTTACCAGCTATATCAAATGAAATCTCTAGGGCTGAAAAAAGAGATACTAAACCTTTTGCAAAACTATCAGGAATAAATGATATCGATAAAATTATTGAGATAAGCCAAAGTCCTATAGGCAGAACTCCTAGATCTAATCCAGCAACCTACACAGGTTTATTTACTCCATTAAGAGAGTTATTTGCCGGAACACAGGAATCTAGATCTCGTGGTTATAAGATTGGCAGATTCAGTTTTAATGTTAAAGGAGGTAGATGTGAGGCATGTCAAGGAGATGGAGTTATCAAAGTCGAAATGCACTTTCTTCCTGATGTATATGTAAAGTGTGATGTATGTGATGGTCAAAGATACAATAGAGAAACTTTGGATATCAAATACAAAAGTAAGAATATTTACGAAGTATTGGATATGACAGTTGAAGATTCATTAAAGTTTTTTGATGCAATACCTTCCATAAGGAAGAAATTAGAAACCCTTATGGATGTTGGTCTCGGATATGTGAAATTAGGACAACAAGCCACTACTCTGTCAGGAGGGGAAGCTCAGAGAGTGAAATTGGCTAAAGAGCTGTCAAAAAGTGCCTATAATCATACTCTATATATTCTTGATGAACCTACAACAGGGCTTCATATGTATGATATTGAGCTTCTTCTAAAGGTGCTTAAAAGACTTAGAGATAACGGTAATACTGTAGTTGTGATAGAACACAACATGGATGTCATCAAAACATGTGATTGGGTGATAGATTTAGGACCCGAAGGCGGTTCAAACGGTGGAGAGATTATTGCTATGGGGACTCCAGAAGACCTAATTAAAAACAAAAAATCCCACACAGGAAAACATCTTAAAAAAGTACTTAAGAATTAAGCTGTTTCTTCGCTAACAGGTTGTTCGCTCGAAATATTGTCATCTTTTACAAATTCTATTTGAGCTGCAGGAGATTTATCACCAGGCCTAAGTCCACGTTTAACGACTCTTAGGTAACCTCCGGGTCTATCCTTGAACCTAGGACCTAATTCATCAAATAACTTCGCTACTGCCTCTTTGGATTGGAGTCTAGCATATGCCAATCTTTGATTTGCCACGGTATTCTCTTTTGCAAGAGTCACTAAAGGTTCCAAGAAACCTCTAATCTCTTTAGCTTTCGCAAGAGTGGTTTTTATAGATTCATGTTCTATAATTGAAATAGCTAAACCTTTCTTTAAGGCTTTCCTTTGAGGACTATTCCTATTAAATTTTCTTCCAGCTTTCCTATGTCTCATTTTATTTCTTAATTATTTTCTGGTGGCCAATTATCAAGTATCAAGCCCAATGACAGACCTCTTGATAAAAGAACTTCTTTTATTTCGTTCAAAGACTTCTTACCTAGATTAGGTGTCCTAAGCAGATCTGATTCCATTCTTGTTACTAAATCACCAATGTAGTGAATATTCTCAGCCTTCAAACAATTAGCTGATCTTACGGTAAGTTCTAATTCATCCACAGGTCTTAACATTATTGGATCAATTTTTGCTTCTTCTTTTTCTTCAATGACCTCTTCAAGCCTTCCAAGCTCAGCAAATGCTGATAGTTGATGCTGAAGAATAGTAGCTGAAATTCTTAATATTTCTTCTGCTTCTAAGGTTCCGTCGGTATCAATGTCTACAGTCAATCTATCAAGATTTGTTCTTTGTTCCACTCTTGCATTATCAACCTGATAAGTAACTCTTCTTATTGGAGAATAAGTTGCATCTAATCTTAAAAGTCCTGTCTCTTGACCCTCATCTTCATCCAGAGGTTTAACAGGAACAAACCCTCTTCCTCTCGTAACTTTTAACATCATATTAATAGAACCTTCTTCATTCAAAGTGGCTATATGATGTTCTGGATTGATTATCTCTACACCAGTTGGTAAATCAATGTCAGCTGCTGTTACTGTTCCACTTCCAGATTTAGATATTTTTAATTCTGCATCTTCTACTTCAGTGAGTCTCACTGATAGATCTTTTAAATTTAAAAGTATATCTATAACATCTTCTTGCACACCTTCTATTGTGCTGTATTCATGAAGAACACCATCAATTTTAACTTCTGAAACTGCAGTTCCTGGCATGGAAGATAGAATAATTCTTCTTAGGGCATTACCTAAAGTGTGACCGAAACCTTGCTCAAGAGGTTCAAGAACAATTTTAGACCTAGTTGGTCCTGATTCTTCAACAACTATTTCAGTTGGTGTTAAAAAATCTTTAATAATATCGTAATTATCTGTCATATTTTTCCTCTTTTATTTTGAATAAAGCTCGATTATCAAATTCTCATTAATATCAGTATCAAGAGATGATCTTTCAGGAATGCTTTTATATGTTCCTGAATAATTTTTAGAATTCACATCTATCCAATCAACCTCTTCTCTATTTTTAGCTATCTCTATAGCTTGTTGAACCCTATTTTGTGATTGTGCACTTTCAGTTAAAGAAACGGTATCTCCAGGAGCAATTTTATAACTTGGGATGTTAACTTTCTTGTCATTTACTAAAACGGCTTTATGGCTAACAAGCTGTCTAGCCTCTGATCTAGTTGAAGCAAAACCCATTCTGTAAACAACATTATCAAGCCTACTTTCAAGCATTTGAAGAAGATTGTCACCCGTAACGCCTTTCATTCTTGCTGCATGCTTATAATAAGTCTTGAATTGTTTTTCCATAACGCCATAAATTCTTCTTACTTTCTGTTTTTCTCTTAACTGAACTCCATAATCAGAAATTCTAGGACGTCTAGTGCGTCCGTGCTGTCCTGGTACTGTTTCAGACTTACACTTTGAATCATGAGATCTTATTCCACTTTTTAACAGAAGATCTGTTCCTTCTCTTCTGGATAACTTGCATTTTGGTCCGATATATCTAGCCATTAAACTCTTCTCCTTTTAGGGGGTCTACAACCGTTGTGAGGGATTGGAGTTACGTCAGTTATTTTAGTTATTTTGAAGCCTTTAGAATTTAATCCTCTTATTGCTGACTCTCTTCCTGATCCTGGCCCTCTTACTTGAATTTCAAGACTCTCCACTCCTACCATTTTTACTTTGTCACCTACTGCTTCAGCGGCTCTTTGAGCTGCGAATGGTGTACTTTTTCTAGAGCCCCTAAAGCCTTGAGCACCAGAACTTGATTGAGCAATAGCATTTCCTTGCTTGTCAGTAATACTAATCAATGTGTTATTAAAGGAGGCATGAATATGAGCGATACCTTCGCTTACTCTTTTCTTTGTAGTCTTTTTTGTAGCCATAGTTTTATCTTCTTATTGGACGTTTAGGTCCTTTTCTTGTTCTCGCGTTATTTTTTGTATTTTGTCCTCTTACAGGTAAATGTCTTCTGTGTCTTATGCCTCTATTAGTACCTAAGTCTTGAAGTCTTTTAATATTTGTTGCGACTTCCCTTCTTAAATCGCCTTCTACCATAAATCTACCTACCTCTGCTCTGACAAGCTCAAGTTGATCTTCAGATAAATCAACAATTTTTGTAGATGGATCAACTCCTATAGAGCTGCAAATGCTTTTTGCTCTTGTTTTTCCTATTCCGTAAACATAAGTTAATGAAATCTCTGCATGTTTATTATCTGGGATATTTATTCCTGCGACACGTGCCATTCTTTTCTCCTTTACCCTTGTCTTTGTTTATGTCTTGGTTCTGTTGGACATATAACAAAAAGTGTTCCTTTTCTTTTTACTATTTTGCAATTTCTGCATATTTTTTTTACTGATGCTCTAACTTTCATTTTTATCTTCCACCTAATGGATTACCACCGTAACCTTTTAAATTAGCTTTTTTAAGAAGTGACTCGTACTGATGTGACATAAGATGAGATTGCACCTGAGCCATGAAATCCATCACTACGACAACTGCTATTAGCAATGAAGTTCCTCCTAAGTAAAAAGGAACACCGGCTGAAACAATCAAAAATTGAGGCATAAGACATACCAATATAAGGTATCCAGATCCCCAAACTGTTAAGCGGGTCATCACTCCATCTATATAATCTGCTGTTTGATCTCCCGGTCTTATACCAGGCATATAAGCACCAGAACGTCTCAAATTTTCTGAAATTTCTTTTGGATCAAACTGTAAGGCAGTATAAAAGAAACAGAAGAAAGCAATCAGAGCCGAAAATAGAATTACATACAAAGGCTGACCGGGACCTAGAGCAAGAGTAATTTCTTGAAGCCACTCGAACCCTTCACCTTGTCCAAACCATGATGAAGCTGATGCTGGAAATAACAGCAAACTACTAGCAAAAATTGCTGGTATAACACCTGCTTGGTTAATTTTCATAGGAAGATAAGAAGCTTGGCCTTGAACCATCTTTCTTCCTTGTTGTCTCTTGGCATAATTTACAGTTATTCTTCTCTGACCTCTTTCTATCCAGACAATAAACGCTATTGCAGCAACCGCCACTAAAGCGATTGATAAGAGCATGATGAGATTGATATCTCCTTGTCTCGCCCCTTCGAATGCTTGCCCCACTGCCCTTGGTAACCCAGCAACGATGCTAGAGAAAATTATTATTGATATACCATTGCCAATACCTTTTTCAGTAACAAGCTCTCCCAACCACATTAAAAATACTGTTCCTGATACCAGTGAAGTTACAGCTACTATCTGAAACATTACTCCAGGTTCTAAAGCTAAGCCTTGATTTTGTAATCCCAAAGCCAGTCCACTTGCCTGAATTAGGGCTAAGAAAACTGTTCCATAACGGACATAAGACGTTCTCAATCTTCTGCCTTCCTCACCTTCCTCTCTAAACCTTTTCTTGAGAGAAGGTGTGGTTCCTTCTAAAAGACTCATAATAATCGATGCAGTAATGTATGGCATGATATTGAGTGCCATAATACTCATCCTTTCAAGAGCTCCGCCTGAAAACATATTGAACAAGTCTAGGAGTGTTCCTTGATTTTGTTGAAAAATATTCGCTAGCTTATCTGGGTCAATACCGGGAATTGGTATGTGTGTTCCTATCCTATAAATTATGACAGCCATAAAAACAAAACGAAGTCTCTTCCATAACTCTGAAAGTCCTTTATTTTGTCCAATAGCTGATGGATTTACTGACATGACTATGCTTCTATTGTGCCTCCAGCTTCTTCAATTAATTTTTTAACTGATGCTGTTGTATGTATGCCCTTGAGATTAATTTTAGTGCATGAATCTGCGTCTAAGAATACTTTTACTTTTTTAGTAGAGTTTCTAATAAGATCAGCTGCAACGAGACTTTCTATAGTTACTTCTGTTATGCCTGAATTAAGTAAAGTACTAAGCCTTAATTGTTGAGTATTTCTATTTCTTCTGGATGAAAACCCAAATTTAGGGGTTCTCTTTTGGAGAGGCATTTGACCACCCTCGAACCCTATTCTAACTCTTCCTCCGGAACGAGATTTCAAACCTTTATGCCCTTTGCCGCTTGTTTTTCCAGAGCCACTACCTGTACCTCTGCCAATACGCTTACTGTCCTTTACTCTTTTTGGGTTTGGTTTTAATTCGTTAAGTTTCATTTTGATCCTTTTAATTTACTTGCAATAAATGAATGGCTTTATTGATCATTCCTCTATTTTCAGGAGTATCTTGGACAGAAACAGTTTGTCCGATTTTGAATAAACCTAGTCCTCTTACTGAATTTTTTTGAAATTCTTTAGAACCTATAAGGCTTTTTGTGAGCTTAACTGTAATTTGTTTATCTGACATCTTTAACCTCTACCCAACCTCTTCGCAACTCTTGCAGGAGATTCCATTTCTTCTAAAGCCTTCAAAGTTGCTCGTACTACATTTACAGGCGTGGTGGAGCCATAACACTTTGCTAGAACATCTTTTACACCAGCCAACTCAAGAACAGCCCTCATAGCACCACCCGCTATAATTCCTGTACCAGGCGCTGCAGGTTTCATAAAAATTACTGATGCTCCATATTTAGATTTAATAGGATATTGAATGGTGTTTCCTTTTAATTCTATGCTCACCATATTCCTTCTGGCATGATCTAAAGCTTTCTGAATAGCGATTGGTACTTCTCTTGCCTTGCCTCTTCCAAAACCAATTTTCCCATTTCCATCACCCACTACCGTCACAGCAGTAAACCCAAAGATCCTACCGCCTTTAACAACTTTGGCAACTCTATTAACTTGTACTAGCTTTTCTTCTAAGACTTCGGAGCCAAGATTATCTGTAACAGCTTTATTTTCCATATTTTTTTCCTAAAATGATAGGCCTGCTTCACGAGCAGCCTCAGCAAGAGCCTTCACTCTCCCATGAAATTTATAACCAGATCTATCAAATGCTACTTTGTTTATACCTTTTTCAAGGGCTCTTTCTCCGATTAATTTACCTACTTTCGAAGCCGCATCCATATTCCCATTATTTTCTGACTTCAATGTCTCTTCAGCTGTAGATGCACTTACAATAATTTGTGATCCATCGCAGGTAGAGACCTGCGCATAAATGTGAGCATTAGATCTAAAAACACTTAGTCTATTGTTTTCAGATAGTTCAATTTTTGATCTAGACTTTAGAGCTCTTTTTTGTCTTTTTAAATTCTTTATGGCCATTTTCTTATGCTTTTTTAGATTCTTTTCTTATAATTCTTTCGTCGGCATACTTCACACCCTTACCTTTATAAGGCTCAGGAGGTCTATAGTCTCTGATTTCAGCAGCAACCTGTCCAACGAGCTGCTTATCCATTGATTTGAGAATAATCTCTGTATTACTCGGTAGTTCAGCTGTCACCCCTTCAGGTAATTCATGTTTAACAGGGTGTGAAAAGCCTAAACTAAGATTTATGGATGAACCTTCTAAAGCTGCCCTGTAACCAACTCCATTTATTTCAAGTTTTTTCTCAAAACCTGTAGCAACTCCCTGCATAAAATTTGCTGTTAGAGCTCGCATGGTGCCTGTAATTGCCAAAGATTCCTTGGATTCTTTGTTAGGACTGAAGCTGATTGAATTCTCTTCTTTATTTATGTCTACGTCCTCATGGATATCCAAAGACATACTGCCTAACTTTCCTGTAAAGGTAATAACTCCTTGATTATTCTCTAGAGTTACTCCTTCTGGAATTTCTAATGCTTTTAAAGATGTTCTAGCCATAATTTATTTTTAAAATACTGAACAAATTAATTCACCGCCAACTTTCTCTTCTCGAGCTTGTTGATCAGTCATTAATCCTTTACTGGTTGAAATGATTGCCACACCCAAACCTCCATTAACTTGAGGTAAATCTTTATAGTGAGAGTATTGTCTCAACCCTGGCTTGCTTATTCTTTTAAGCTGCTTAATGACAGGAGAGCCTTCAAAATATTTAAGTTTTATTTCTATTTGCGGTTTGGTTCCTTCAGAAGAGGAATAAGAGTGAATATATCCTTCCTGTTTTAGCATAGAAAGGAGTGCTAATTTTTTTGTAGAAGAAGGAACTTTTACAGTCTCTTTATTTCTACCTTGAGCATTATTAATACTCGAAAATAAGTTTGCTATAGGATCTTGAATACTCATATATTTTTTACCAACTTGATTTTACTAATCCGGGAATATCACCCTTCATAGCCAGTTCTCTTAATTTATTTCTTGCTAAGCCAAATTTGCGATATACAGCATGCGGTCTTCCAGTTATCGCGCACCTTCTTTGCATTCTAATAGGACTAGCGTCTCTAGGCTGTTTTTGCAGCTTGATTTGTGCAGCTTCTTTTTCTTCTTGAGAAAATTTAGGACTTCTAATTATCTCCTTAAGTTCAGCTCTTTTTGCTGCAAACCTAAGAACTGTTTTCCTTCTTCTCTCTTCTCTTGCTTTCATTGATGTTTTTGCCATATCTATACCTTTAAGTTTTGAAAGGGAATTTTAGTGCTCTCAAAAGAGCCTCTCCAGACTTATCATCAGCAGCTGAAGTGGATATGCAGATATCCATTCCTCTAATTTTATCTACTTTGTCATAATCTATTTCAGGAAAAATGATGTGTTCTTTGATACCCATTGAGTAGTTTCCTCTTCCGTCGAAGGATTTGACCTCCAATCCCCTGAAATCTCTTTCCCTTGGAATGGCTATGCTAATAAGCCTCTGAAGAAACTCATACATCCTATCTCCTCTAAGGGTTACCTTGCAGCCAATTGGCATTCCATCTCTAATCTTGAAGTTAGCTACAGATTTTCTGGCTTTGGTGACTAGTGGTTTTTGTCCGGCTATAAGAGTCATATCTTCAACAGCTCTTTCAAGAACTTTTTTATCATTCATTGCCTCACCTACACCCATGTTGAGGGTTACTTTTGTAACCTTCGGAACAGCCATCACTGATGCAAGTCCTAAACTATCTTTCAACTCTTGAACGATAGTATTTTTGTAATGATCTTTTAATGGAATCATAACTATATTTCCTTTCCTGAAGATTTGAATACTCTTATTTTTGAACCGTCTTCTAGAGATTTAATCTGCACTTTGTCTGCTTTCTTAGTGGATGGATTGAAGATTGATATATTTGAAACATTAATTGATGCTTCTTTTTCTACAACGCCTCCGGCAATGCCTGCATTAGGGTTAGGTTTTGTATGTCTCTTAACCATTTGAACACCTGAGACATAACATCTACCGTTGTTTAGAAGTTTTGTTACAGAACCTTGTTTGCCTTTATCTTTTCCAGCAATTACTATTACTTGATCACCTGTTTTGATCTTCTGCATAATTAAATTACCTCCGGAGCTAGAGAAACAATTCTCATGAACTCTTCGCTTCTTAATTCTCTTGATACTGGGCCGAATACTCTTGTTCCTATTGGCTGTTTTTGAGCATTAATTAAAACAGCTGCATTATCATCAAATCTTATGGACGAGCCATCAGATCTGCGAAGTTTATTCTTAGTTCTTACTATGACGGCGTCAACAACCTCTCCTTTCTTTACCTTACCTGTAGGGATGGCTTCCTTGATAGAAACTTTTATTACATCACCCACTTTTGCAAATTTTTTCTTAGATCCGCCTAGTACTCTTATACACATGAGCTTCCTAGCACCACTATTGTCTGCAACTTCTAAATAACTTAACTCTTGTATCATCTTTTTTTATATTTCTTGTGTTTTTTGCTCTATCTTAAGTAGATTCCATGATTTACTTTTAGAGATTGGCTTACACTCTTGAATAGTAACTAAATCTCCTGAGCTACATATATTTTCTTGATCATGCGCATGAAGTTTTGTTGATCTTCTCATGATCTTTTTATATAGAGGATGCTTAACTTTCCTTTCAACAAGAACTGTTATCGTCTTATCTCTAGAAGAGCTGATCACTCTGCCTGTTTCTGTTCTTGTTCTTTTATCCGTCATTCTTTTCTTGTTTATTTTGTTCTCTATTTAAAGTTTTTAGTTGTGCAATTGATCTTCTAATTTCTTTGATTTTATGCGTTTCTTTCAACTGTCCAGATGAATGCTTTATCTTTAGCTCAAGCAATTCTTTTCTGAGTTTTCCTTCTTCATCCGTAACATCTGTAGATTTATTTCTTAATTTATCTAGAAAGCTTTCTTTAGCCATTAGACTCTCCTAATAAAAGTTGTTGCTATAGGCATTTTTGCAGAGGCAAGTGCGAAGGCTTCTTTAGCTAACTCTTCATCCACTCCTTCCATTTCATATAAAATCTTTCCAGGTTTAATGGGACATACCCAATATTCTACGTTTCCTTTACCTTTCCCTTGTCTTACTTCAAGAGGCTTTTTTGTTATTGGCTTATCAGGAAAAACTCTTATCCAAATCTTCGCACCTCTTTTAACATGACGCGTCATAGCCCTTCTTGCTGCCTCAATCTGCCTTGATGTGAGTTGACCTCTCTGGGTAGCCTTTAAGCCAAAAGTTCCGAAGCTTAACGTAGCGCCTCTTTGAGCATTACCAGTATTTCTACCTTTCTGCTGTTTTCTGTATTTTGTTCTCTTAGGTTGAAACATTTTTTTGCCTTCTAGTCTGAGTCTTTATTTTGGTTATCAAGAACTTCGCCTCTAAACACCCAGGCCTTAACTCCAATAACGCCGTATGTTGTATTTGCTTCGGCCAAACCATAATCTACGTCAGCCCTTAGTGTATGCAGAGGCACTCTTCCTTCTTTTTGAATTTCGGCTCTAGCAATCTCTGCTCCACCTAGCCTACCAGCAACTCTAATCTTTACGCCTTCAGCACCTTGTCTCATTGCATTCTGAACAGCTCTTTTCATTGCTCTTCGGAACATAACTCTTCTTTCAAGTTGCTGAGCTACACTCTCTGCTAAAAGTTTTGCGTCGAGATCTGGTTTTCTTATCTCTTGTATGCTGAGAGTGACCGGTATTCCCATTCTCTGAGTGATGTCCTCTCTCATCCTATCTATATCTTCACCTTTTTTTCCTATGACAATACCGGGTCTTGCAGTGTGAATAAGTACTCTCGCATTATCTGCTGTTCTTTCTATCTCTATTCTGCTCACAGATGCGTGAGAAAGCTTATTAGTTAGATGCTCTCTTACCTCAATATCTTTGAGAAGATTTTCCGTATACTCAGATTTTTCAGCATACCAATTAGAGGTATGTTGAGTGGTGATTCCTAATCTAAAACCTATTGGGTGTACCTTTTGTCCCATTATTTTCCTTTTTCCTGAACTGTTAACGCAATATTGCAGCTTCTCTTAAAAAATCTATCAGCTCTTCCTCTAGCCCTAGGTCTTACACGTTTCATTGTGAAGCTCTCATCTACAGCTATAAAAGAGACAAATAATGTATCAATATCTAATCCTTGATTGTGCTCAGCATTTGCAATTGCAGACTCTAGAATCTTCTTAATAATATGAGCAGATTTTTGTGGAGCAAAAGAAAGAATACCTAAAGCTTCTTCGATATGTTTGCCTCTTATCTGATTAGCAACTAGTCTAGCTTTCTGACTAGAAACTCGAGCACTTCTTAGTTTTGCAGTAGCTTGACTCATTTCTTACTTCCTATCTCCAGAATGCATTTTAAATGTTCTTGTTAAAACAAATTCACCAAGCTTATGACCAACCATATCTTCTTGAATGAAAATAGGAACATGTTGTCTTCCGTTATGCACGGCTATATTTAGCCCTACCATATCAGGAGTAATCATTGATCTTCTTGACCAAGTCTTTATTGGTTTCTTGTCGTTAGTTGCAACTGCTTGATCCACTTTTTTTAATAAGTGTAGATCTACAAATGGTCCTTTTTTTAATGATCTAGGCATTTTTAATTTCTTCTTCTTACAATCATTCGATTGCTTGGTTTATTTTTCTTGCGAGTTTTATATCCCTTAGTCGGAACTCCCCATGGTGTAACTGGGTGTCTACCTCCAGATGTCTTTCCTTCACCACCACCATGTGGGTGATCTACTGGGTTCATTGCTACACCTCTAACAGTCGGTCTTATGCCCAACCATCTTTTTGCACCTGCTTTTCCTATAGATCTTAAAGAGTGCTCTGAATTAGATACGCTACCAATAGTAGCTCTACAATCAGACAGAACTCTTCTTACTTCGCCACTTCTTAATCTTAAAGTTGCATACCTACCTTCAATAGCTAAAATTTGGGCAGAAGCTCCTGCACTTCGTGCCATTTGGGCTCCCTTTCCAGGAAATAACTCTATACAGTGGACCACTGTACCTAGAGGCATATCTTTAAGAGACATACAATTTCCAGATGATATAGGCGATTCTTTTCCAGATAGAATTGTTGAACCTAGCTCAAGTCCATCAGGGGCTATTATGTAAGTTCTTTCTCCATCAGCATATAAAAGAAGAGCTATATTGGCTGACCTATTGGGATCATATTCCAAGGTTTCAACTTTGGCAGGAATGTTGTCTTTCAGCCTTTTAAAATCAATAATTCTATAATGCTTTTTATGACCACCACCACGATGTCTTGTAGTTATTCTTCCTTGATTATTTCTGCCAGACTTTTGTTTTTTAGGTTCTAAAAGCGGTGCATGAGGCTCACCTTTGTGAAGATCATCTCTTGAAACCCAAGATCTAAATCTTCTTCCTGGCGAGGTAGGTTTTGATTTTTTTATTTGAGTAGCCATTATTCTGAAGTCACCTCAATTGATTGACCTTCTGCAAGCCTTACGTAGGCCTTCTTCCAATCTGATTTTTTTCTGATTCTAAACTTAGATCGTTTAGTCTTTCCTTTAACTTTTATGATATTTACATTCTCAACGTTGACAGAGAAGTATCCTTCGACTGCTTTCTTAACTTGCAGTTTTGTTGCATTGATATCAACCTTAAATGCATATTGATTGGAGTCACCCATTAAAGCAGAAACTTTTTCTGTTAAATATGGGGCTTTGATAACCTTATAAAGCTCTGTTTTCATTAGGATAGAGCCTCAGTTAATTTTTCAATAGTTTCAGATGTAAGAATCACATTTTCAGCTTTGATTAAAGCCGAAGGGTCAATTGAATTTATAGAAAGCACATTGCATTGGGTTAAATTTTTTGAAGCTTTAATTAAATTATCATTATTACTGGCTAAAACTATAAGAGCACTGTCTAATCCAAGATTAGATAGTATGGTTTTAACTTGGGATGATTTAACTGGCTCATCAATTTTTAATTCATTAACAGCAACTATTTTATTTTCTTCAGCTATCTTTGACCATATTGATCTCATAGCTGATCTATACATTTTCTTGTTTATTTTCTTAGGGTTAACATTTTGATATGTAGCTGCGAAAGTTACACCTCCACCTCTCCATATTGGGGAACGTATGGTTCCCGCTCTAGCTCTTCCTGTTCCTTTTTGCTTCCATGGTTTTCTTCCGCCGCCTCTTACTGCAGACCTATTTTTTTGGGCTTTAGTTCCTTGATGGCTATTATGAATGTAGGTAGTAACAAGTTGATGAACTAAATCTTGGTTAAATTCTTGATTGAATACGTCATCAGCAAGAGAAATTTTAGATTCTCCGGAGCCATTTTGATTTAATACTTCTAATTCCATTTTATTTTACTGCCGGTTTAAGAACTACATTGGAACCGGTTGGTCCTGGTATAGGCCCCTTAATAAGTAATAGATTGTTCTCTGAATCTATAGATGCGATTTTAAGGTTTTGAATTGTTTTCTTTTCATCCCCCATATGTCCGGACATTTTTTTACCTTTCCAAACTTTACCTGGCGTTTGACATTGCCCTATGGACCCAGGTGCCCTATGTGAAATAGAGTTACCATGAGTAGCGTCTTGCATCTTAAAATTCCATCTTTTTACAGTTCCAGCAAAGCCTTTCCCTTTCGATTTACCTTGGACATCAATTTTTTGTCCTTCTTCGAATATATCTATATTTAACTGACTACCTACTTCAAGATCAGCCAAATCTTCAACATTTACTTTAAATTCCCATAAACCCTCTCCAGGGTTGATGGTTCCTTTTTTATAATGCCCTGCTAAAGGCTTAGAAAGATGTTTTTCTTTCTTGGTTCCTGTAGTTACCTGAATCGAGGAATAACCATCTACCTCTTTTGATTTAATTTGAGTAATTGTATTGGGATCGACACTAACTACACTTACAGCAAAGGAATCCCCTTCTGGAGTAAATAATCTTGTCATTCCTTGTTTCTTTCCAATTAATCCTATGCTCATCTTATTTATTCTCGTCTAGGCTTATTTGAACAACTACACCAGCTGAAAGCTCGAGTTTGGTTAAAGCGTCTAACGTCTTCTCTGAAGGCTCGAGGATGTCTAACGTTCTTTTGTGTGTTCTTATCTCGTATTGATCTCGAGCGTCTTTATCTTTATGTGGAGAAATGAGGATAGTTGTTTTGTGTTTCTTGACAGGCATAGGAATAGGTCCTTTAACCTTGGCTCCTGTTCGTTTGACCGTCTCTACTATTTCTTTAGCTGAGCGATCTATAAGCTTATGATCAAAAGCTTTCAATCTAATTCTAATGCTTTGATTTTGCATATTCTTCCTTTTAAGCTCAATAAATAGAGCGTAAAACCACCCCCCTACAGTGTAGGTTGATAAATTAATTAATTTGCCTTTTCCCTGTATTCACCAGGATTAAGGCCCCTCCAACAAAACGAGCGGTGATTCTAGTTTTGTGACCACTATGTGTCAACTAAAAAAGTAGAAAAAACCTATATAAAAAGGGGTTTTTCTATCTACCTAACTAAATAACTAGTCGTTTTTACTTATTATGGCCTCAGCAACATTTGATGGCACTTCTGAATACTTCAGAGGTTCCATTGTAAAAGTAGCTCTCCCTTGAGACGCAGACCTTATATCAGTTGCATAACCAAACATTTCAGCCAATGGTACTTCACCGGAAACTATTTTTCCTGAAGGTCCATCTTCCATTCCTTGAACAACACCTCTTCTCCTGCTCAAATCTCCTACTACATCACCCATATACTCTTCAGGTGTGACTATCTCAATACTCATTATAGGCTCTAAGAGAACAGGATCTGCCTTTTGAGCTCCACCTTTAAATGCCATTGATCCGGCAACTTTGAAAGCCACTTCACTAGAATCAACATCATGGTACGAACCATCGTATAGTGTTACTTTTACTTTAACCAAAGGATATCCTGCTATTACGCCGGCTTCCATCTGTTCTTTACAACCTTTATCAACTGCACCAATAAATTCACGAGGTATCGCTCCTCCAACTATTTCATTAACAAATTGATAATTCTGATCTTTTTCCTCATCGGGTTCAATTAATGGCTCCATTTTTATGTAGACATGACCATACTGGCCTCTACCACCTGACTGACGAACAAATTTTGCCTCTTCTTCAATATATTTTTTAATGGATTCTCTATATGCAACTTGAGGTTTACCAACGTTTGCATCTACACCAAACTCTCTTCTCATTCTATCAACCAAGACATCTAGATGAAGTTCACCCATGCCTGACATAATAGTTTGTCCTGATTCTTCATCTGTTCTTAATCTGAATGAGGGATCTTCCTGTGCCAACCTGCCAAGTGCAATACCCATCTTTTCTTGATCTTCTTTTGTCTTTGGCTCAACTGCTACTGAAATAACTGGTTCCGGGAAATTCATGGATTCCAAAGTAATCTTATTCTTTTCATCACAAAGGGTTTCACCGGTTATTGCTTCTTTTAATCCGATAACTGCGCAAATATCGCCGGCCCTTGCTTCTGATATCTCATCTCTTTTATTTGAATGCATTTGTAGCATTCGCCCTATCCTCTCTTTTTTTCCTTTAATAGGAAGATAAACAGAATCTCCTGTACTCAATACTCCAGAGTAAACTCTGACAAATGTAAGGGAACCTACAAAGGGATCAGTTGCAATTTTAAAAGCAATTCCTGAAAAGGGCTCAGCATCATCTGATTCTCTGCTTCCTTCTTCTTCATTATCAAGTATACCTGATACTGCTTTTACTTCATTAGGGGCCGGCATGAAGTCAACGACTGCATCAAGCATTGTTTGAACGCCTTTATTCTTGAAAGCAGAACCACAAAGACAAGGAACTATTTCACTTCCTAATGTTCTTACTCTGAGTCCTATTTTTATATCTTCTTGTGAAAGATCTCCTTCTTCGAGATACTTATCCATGAGCTCTTCGTTAGCTTCAGCAGCTGACTCGACCATTTTTTCTCGCCATTCTTCTGCAAGATCTTGCAAATCTTCTGGTATGTCTTCTTCTGTGAAGGTTGTACCCATATCATCACCATCCCAGTAGATTGCCTTCATTTTTACAAGATCAATGAGGCCCTTAAATTCATCTTCAGCACCTATTGCTAACTGTATGGGTACTGGATTTGCACCTAACCTTGTTTTCATCTGATCAACAACTTTTAAAAAGTCGGCACCCGCTCTATCCATCTTATTGATGAAGGCTATTCTTGGTACTTCGTATCTATTAGCCTGTCTCCAGACAGTTTCAGATTGAGGTTCAACTCCAGAACTACCACAGAAAACTACTACTGCACCATCTAAGACTCTCAATGAACGTTCAACTTCAATAGTAAAGTCAACATGACCAGGAGTGTCAATTATATTAAATCTATGTTGCTTGTACTGTTTTTCAGTGCCTTCCCAGAAACATGTAGTTGCAGCAGAAGTGATAGTAATACCTCTTTCCTGCTCTTGCTCCATCCAGTCCATAACTGCAGCGCCGTCGTGAACTTCTCCAATTTTGTGAGATATTCCCGTATAAAATAAGATTCTTTCTGTTGTTGTCGTTTTACCTGCATCTACGTGTGCACATATACCAATATTTCTATACAGGTCTAACGGTGTAGTTCTGGCCATAATTTTTTAAAATTTGTAATTAAAATCTGAAATGGGAGAAAGCTCTATTTGCTTCAGCCATTCTATGAGTATCTTCTTTTTTCTTGACTGCCTCACCTCTTCCCTCGCAAGCATCCAAGAGTTCATTGGCCAATCTAAGTGTCATGTTCTTTTCAGATCTAGATCTTGAATACGTTGCAATCCAGCGCATCGCCAAAGCACTTCTTCTAGCAGGCCTAACTTCCATTGGAATTTGATAAGTAGCTCCACCAACTCTTCTGGCTTTTACCTCGACCATTGGACCGACTTCATCTAATGCTTTCTCAAATACTTCAATAGGTTCTTTATCAGATTTCTTAGAAATCTCGTCAAAAGCGCCGTAAATGATTTTTTCTGCTACAGATTTCTTGCCATGTGACATTATTTGATTCATGAACTTTGCGACTTTAAGATTGCCAAATTTTGGGTCTGGCAATATCTTTCTTTTTGGTGCTGCTTTTCTTCTAGACATATTTACTTAGGTTTTTTTGCGCCATATTTAGAACGACGTTGTTTTCTATCATCAACTCCAGCTGTATCTAGAGTTCCTCTTACTGTGTGATAACGCACACCAGGCAGATCTTTTACTCTTCCTCCCCTAATCAGGACTACTGAGTGTTCTTGAAGATTATGACCCTCACCTCCAATGTATGATATGACTTCAAAGCCTGAAGTCAGCCTGACCTTACAAACTTTTCTCAAAGCTGAATTGGGTTTTTTAGGAGTAGTTGTATAGACTCTTGTGCACACCCCTCTTCTTTGAGGTGATCCTTTTAATGCAGGCACGTCTGTTTTCGTGACCTTTCTTTTGCGTGGTTTTCTTACTAATTGATTAACTGTTGCCATATTTATTTCTTATAAAGGTCGCGGATTGTAAAGAGGCAAAGTATCCACGTCAACGTATTACTCAGCTTCATTTAATGCCTCACTTAAAGCTTTCTCTAAATCTATCTCGAATTCTTCTTCTACATTTTCTACTTCAGAGGTTAGCTTAGCCAAACCTGATCCTGCAGGTATTAATCTTCCAACGACGACATTTTCTTTAAGACCTCTTAAGTGATCGATTCTCCCCGTTGTAGCAGCTTCTGTCAAAACTCTTGTTGTTTCTTGGAAAGAAGCAGCTGATATGAAAGATTCAGTAGCTAAAGATGCTTTAGTTATTCCTAACAAAATCCTTTCAAATACTATCTCGGCTTTCTTAGCTTCTCGCAATGCTAAGTTAGTTTCTTTAACCTTTGAATACTCTGCTTGCTCACCAATTATAAATTCAGAATCACCCGGTTCAGTAATAACAACCTTTCTAAGCATCTGATTAAGAATCACTTCGATATGTTTGTCATTAATGCTTACACCTTGCAATCTATAAACTTCCTGTATTCCATCAACTATATAGTCTGTAAGTTCTTCTAATCCCCTAAGAGCGAGTATATCGTGAGGACTCATAGCACCATCTGAGACAATATCACCCCTCTCGACTCTCTCACCCTCAAATACATTAATATGTCTTGTCTTTGGAATAAGGGTGGCAAGATCTTTGCCATCTTCATCTGTGATAATTAATCTTTCTTTTCCTTTGGTTGGCTTTCCCCAAGAAACGATACCGGAAGCTTGAGCTAATAATGCAGGCTCCTTTGGTTTTCTTGCTTCAAATAGATCAGCAACTCTAGGAAGACCACCGGTTATGTCTTTTGTCTTCGTTGAGGCTTGAGATATTCTTGCTATTACTCCACCCACTTCGATATCTTGGCCATCAGTTAACTGCAAAAATGCATTACCTGGAAGTGTATATGTTGCAGGAGCTTCAGAATCAGGAAGAGTTTTTTCTTTACCTCTACCATCAACTATCTGAATTGAAGGACGTTTTTCTTGCGCTTCTCCCTTAGGTCTTTCTGTAACATCTATAATTTCTATGTTACTCAATCCTGTAAGTTCATCTTGCTTTACTCTGGCAGTAATTCCATCTTCGATATCTACGAATCTTGCCTTACCTGCAACCTCTGCTATAACTGGCCTAGTGAGAGGGTCCCATTTAGCTAAAATATCTCCAGGAGCTACTTTACTATCAGTAGGGAAATTAAGAACTGTTCCGTAAGGTACTTTATGGCTCTCAACAACCATACCTCTGTCATCAATAACATTTACTTCTGATGATTGAGCTAGAGAGATGAAAGTTCCGTCTTTTTTCTTAACAGTTCGAGTGTTATAAACAACCTTACCTGGAAGATTAGTTTCTATATTGTCTTCTGCAGAAGTACCTGAGGCAGCGCCACCTATGTGAAATGTTCTCATAGTAAGCTGAGTACCTGGTTCCCCAATTGATTGTGCTGCGACAATACCAACAGATTCACCAATATCAACCTTATGACCTCTTCCAAGGTCTCTGCCGTAACATTTAGCACAAATGCCATGGATTGTATCGCAATGAATTGCAGATCTAACGTTAATCTCGTAGATATTTTTGTCATCTAAAGTATCAACCATATCTTCATCTATAAGCGTTCCATTTTTCAAAAGAACCTCGGTTCCGTCTTGAGACATTACATCGGTTGCAACTGTTCTACCTAGGACTCGATCCCCAAGAGGTACAAGAACTTGACCTCCATCGATTATAGGCCTCATTAGAATTCCATTGCTAGTTCCACAATCTTCTTCACTTACCACCATATCCTGAGCAACATCAACTAATCTTCTTGTCAGGTAACCAGAGTTAGCTGTTTTTAGTGCAGTATCTGCAAGTCCTTTCCTGGCTCCATGAGTAGAGATGAAATATTCCTGTGCAGTTAATCCTTCTCTGAAATTTGAAGTAACTGGAGTTTCAATGATCGATCCGTCAGGTTTAGCCAGTAGACCTCTCATTCCAGCTAACTGCCGTATTTGAGCCGGTGATCCTCTAGAACCAGAATCTGCGTACATAAATACTGAATTAAAAGAATCAGACATTATCTTAGTGCCATCAGCTGTTTCAATTTCTTCCTGCGAAATATTATCCATCATAGATTTAGCAATCATTTCGTTTGCACGTGTCCATATATCAATGGCTTTATTATATTTTTCGCCTTTGGTCACTAGACCTGAAGCAAATTGAGATTCTATATCTTTTACCTCTTGCTCTGCTTCGCTAACGATTCTTTGCTTATCATCAGGAATAACAAAGTCATCTATTCCTATGGAAGATCCAGACTTAGTAGAAAACTCATAACCCTTATACATCAAGCGGTCAGCAAAAATCACTGTAGCTTTAAGTCCAGCTTTTCTGTAACACATATCTATTAATGCAGATATTTGCTTACTATCCAGTGTTTTATTAACTAAATCAAAAGACATTCCTTCAGGAAGGAGTTCATATAAGAGAGTTCTACCAGTTGTTGTTTCAACTATCTGTGTAGGCTCATCATCTAGCTTATTCGGCTTAAGTCTTACTTTAATTTTTGCTTGTAATCCAATAATTCCAGAATAGTAAGCTCTATTTACTTCATCTGGAGAAGACATTATTCGCCCTTCGCCTAAGTCATTTATTTTTTCTCTGGATGCATAGTAAAGTCCTAGAACTACATCTTGGGAAGGATCAATAATTGGCTTTCCGTTTGATGGAGATAGAATATTATTTGTTGCCATCATTAAAGCTCTGCACTCTAGTTGAGCTTCTAACGTAAGAGGAACGTGGACTGCCATTTGATCACCATCAAAGTCAGCGTTATAAGCCTTACACACTAAGGGGTGTAATTGAATGGCCTTGCCTTCTACGAGAACTGGTTCAAAAGCTTGTATACCCAACCTATGAAGAGTTGGGGCACGGTTTAGCATAACTGGATGTTCTCTAATCACTTCATCCAAAATATCCCAAACCTCTGGTTCTTCTCTATCAACCATTCTTTTAGCTAGCTTGATGGTATTTGCTAGTTCTAGTTGTTGTAACTTTCCGAAAACAAAAGGCTTGAATAATTCAAGAGCCATTTTCTTAGGAAGACCACATTGATGAAGCTTTAAGGTTGGACCTACAACGATTACAGAACGGCCTGAGTAATCAACTCTTTTTCCAAGAAGATTTTGCCTAAATCTTCCCTGCTTGCCTTTGATCATATCAGCTAGAGATTTGAGAGGTCTTTTATTTGAACCTGTTACAGCTCTTCCTCTTCTTCCGTTATCTAAAAGAGCGTCAACTGATTCTTGCAACATTCTTTTTTCATTACGGGTAATAATATCTGGCGCATTCAAGTCAAGAAGTCTCTTAAGCCTGTTATTTCTATTGATGACTCTTCTATAGAGATCATTAAGGTCTGAAGTAGCAAACCTACCTCCCTCTAATGGGACTAATGGTCTAAGATCTGGCGGTAAGATTGGTAGAACTTCTAATACCATCCATTCAGGTCTATTTCCTGATTCATTGAAAGACTTAAGTAACTTTAGTCTTTTGGCATATTTTTTGAGCTTAGCCTCTGATTTCGTTAAAGGCATTTCTTCTTGTATGTCTTTAATAGCAGCTTCAAGGTCTAAATCTTTCAGAAGAGTTTGAATAGACTCAGCGCCCATTCCTGCTTCAAATTCATCACCCCAAGTCTCTAATGCTTCATAGTACTCTTCGTCTGTTAAAAGCTGGCCTACTTCAAGATCAGTCATGCCAGGTTCCATTACTATAAAAGATTCAAAATAAAGGACTCTTTCAAGATCTTTGAGAGTAAGGTCAAGTGCAAGTGCCAATCTGGAAGGTAAGGATTTTAAAAACCAAATATGAGCTACAGGAGCTGCCAGCTCTATATGCCCCATTCTTTCTCGTCTAACTTTAGACAAGGTTACTTCTACTCCACATTTTTCACAGACAACGCCTCTGTGTTTCATTCTTTTGTATTTTCCACAAATACATTCGTAATCTTTAATTGGGCCAAATATCTTTGAGCAAAAAAGACCATCTCTCTCTGGTTTAAAGGTTCTGTAATTTATGGTCTCTGGCTTTTTTACCTCGCCATATGACCAAGATCTGATCTGTTGAGGAGACGCCAAGCCGGCCCTAATTGAGTTATATTCAACTCCATGGCCTTGTTGTTTTAATAAATCTACTAAATCTTTCAAGTTTTTCTCCTAGTCAATCTGTTCTAATTCTAAATCGATTCCCAATGATCTAATTTCTTTCGTAAGAACATTAAATGATTCAGGAACGCCGGTTTCCATTTCAAAATTACCGTCAACTAGATTTTTATAAACCTTAGTTCTACCGGCAACATCATCGGACTTCACTGTCAGCATCTCTTGTAAAGTATGAGCAGCACCATAGGCTTCTAATGCCCAAACCTCCATTTCACCAAATCTCTGACCTCCAAACTGCGCCTTTCCTCCAAGAGGTTGTTGAGTAACCAGGCTATAGCTTCCAGTAGATCTAGCGTGCATCTTATCTTCAATTAAATGATTCAATTTGAGGATATACATGTATCCTAGAGTTGTTTTACGGTCAAATTTCTCTCCAGTTCTTCCATCGAACAATTGCGTTTGTCCGCTAGAGGGTAAGCCTGCTAATTCAAGCATAGCTTTTACTTCAGATTCTTTAGCTCCATCAAAGACAGGAGTGGCCATTGGAACTCCTTCTCTTAAATTTTCTGCTAAATCTAGGATTTCAGCGTCCTTCAATGAACTTAAATCCTGAGATCCATCTTTTTCATAGATATCAGATAAGAAACCCCTGATCTCTGATGCTCTAGCTTCGGAGTCGATCATATTGCCTATTTTGGTACCTAATTCTTTTGCAGCCCACCCTAGATGGGTTTCAAGAACCTGTCCTACGTTCATACGAGACGGAACTCCTAAAGGATTTAAAACAATATCAACTGGCTCTCCATTCTCGTCATATGGCATATCTTCTTCGGGCATGATCACTGAGATAACACCTTTATTTCCATGCCTTCCAGCTAATTTATCGCCAGGCTGAATTCTTCTTTTAATAGCCAAGTAAACTTTAACTATTTTTAAAACACCAGGTGCTAGGTCGTCTCCATCAGTTACTTTTGATCTTTTCTTTCCAAATAACACCTCGAGGTCTTCTTTATACTCTTTCAAACTTTTAGAAATATTCTCTATTTGTTTATTTGAAGCCTCATTATCAACCCTGATCTTGAACCAATCATCTTTATCTATTTCCTCTAAATCAGATAACTTAATTGTAGATCCTTTTTTTAGACCCTTTCCAGATGCCGCTTTCTTCCCTACTAAAAGGTTTTCAAGTCTTGATAAAGCAGCTTGTTCTAATATTTTTAATTCATCTTTAATATCTTTTTGAATTTCTGATAATTGAGATGCTTCAATGGACTCAGCTCTACCATCTTTTTCAATTCCATCCCTAGTGAAGACATGGACATCTATGACAGTTCCATCAGCTCCAGAAGAGACACGTAGTGAGCTGTCTTTTACATCAGAAGCTTTTTCTCCAAAAATAGCTCTTAGAAGTTTTTCTTCAGGGCTTAATTGTGTCTCGCCTTTGGGAGTAACTTTACCGACCAAGATATCGCCGGCTTTAACTTCTGCCCCGATATAAACTATTCCGAATTCATCAAGCTTAGAAAGAGCATTGTCACCAACATTAGGGATGTCACCAGATATTTCTTCGGGTCCTAATTTCGTATCTCTAGCAACACAGGTTAATTCTTGAATGTGAATACTTGTAAATTTATCATCCCTAACAAGTCTGTCAGAAATTAAGATTGAATCTTCAAAATTGTAACCATGCCAAGGCATGAAGGCTATCCTCACGTTTTGTCCTAGAGATAACTCTCCTAGATCTATTGAAGGTCCATCAGCCAATATATCGTTTTTATTTATCTTATCTCCTTGCGAGACTATGGGCCTTTGATTTATGCATGTATTTTGATTGGAACGTGTGTACTTAATCAGGTTGTATATGTCTACACCTGAATCACCAGCTTGGATTTCTTTCTCATTGACTCTAACAACAATCCTGCTTGCATCTATACTTTCAATTGATCCACCTCTTGAAGCTGTTACACAGGATCCAGAATCTCTGGCAACAAGCCTTTCCATACCAGTTCCTACAAGTGGTTTCTCAGCTTGAAGTGTTGGAACTGCTTGTCTCATCATGTTTGAACCCATTAATGCTCTGTTAGCATCATCGTGTTCTAAAAAGGGAATTAACGATGCTGCTACTGAGAAAGCTTGTTGCGGAGACACATCCATAAAATCTACTCTTTCTGGAGGCATGAATGAGAATTCATTTTTATATCTTACAGGGACAAGTTCTTCAGTAAATTTATCATTAGAATCTAAAAGTGCACTGGCTTGTGCAATGACAAAATCTCCTTCTTCAATAGCAGAGAGATAATGAAAATCCATTGAAACTTTACCATTTTCAGCTTTCCTAAATGGACTCTCTAAAAAACCATATTCATTAGTTCTAGCGTAAGCTGCTAGAGAATTTATCAAACCGATATTTGGACCCTCAGGCGTTTCAATCGGACAAACCCTTCCATAATGAGTTGGATGAACATCCCTAACCTCAAAACCTGCCCTTTCTCTTGTTAAACCACCCGGTCCGAGTGCCGAAACTCTTCTTTTGTGAGTGACTTCAGAAAGGGGATTATTCTGATCCATAAACTGTGATAACTGACTGGAACCAAAAAATTCTTTAACCGCAGCAGAAACAGGTTTAGCATTGATAAGGTCTTGAGGACCTAAATCGTCTGCCTCAGCTGTTGCAAGCCTCTCTCTTACGGCTCTTTCTACTCTTACAAGACCTATTCTGTACTGGTTGGAAACCATTTCTCCAACAGATCTTATTCTTCTGTTACCAAGATGATCAATATCATCAACGGTACCTTGACCATTTCTTATTGAAACTAATGTTTTGAGAGTACTCAAGATATCATCATCACTTAAGATGCTGTTGCCTTCAGATCCTTCTATACCAAGTCTTTTGTTGAATTTCATTCTTCCTACAGCAGAAAGGTCATAACGTTCTGCATTAAAGAAAAGATTAGTAAAAAGCGTTGTAGCTGCTTCCTTTGTAGGAGGCTCACCAGGTCTCATCATTCTGTAGATCTCTACAAGAGCTTCTATTTCATTAGTTGTAGAGTCTGCTCTTAGGGTATCTGCAATGTAAGGACCTGATTCAATATCATTTATATATAAAGTTTCTATTTCAGTCAGATTTAATTCTTCGAGGATAGGTAGTGTCTCTTCATCGATAATGGTGTTAGCTTCCACAACAATTTCACCAGTAGTTTTATCTAGAATATCTTTAGCTATAACTTGACCAAAAAGAGCTTCCTTTGGTATGTCAAGTGACTTGATCTTCCCGCCTTCAATTTTTCTAATGTGCCTTGCGGTAATTCTTTCTCCCTGCTTAACAATTATTTCGCCTTGAGCTTGAATATCAACAGGTGCAATTCTTCCCATCAATCTTCTTGCTATAACTTGTAATTGGTATGTTTCGTTCTTTTTATTTTTATAAATTTCCGTCTCATAAAACCTTTCAAGTATCTCTTGATTAGTAAGTTTTAGAGCTTTTAAAAGAATTGTTGCATATAGTTTTCTTCTTCGATCTATACGGACGTATACCAGGTCTTTAGCATCGAATTCGAAATCTAACCAAGATCCTCTGTAAGGAATAACGCGTGCGCCATATAAGACTTTTCCGGAAGAGTGGCCTTTACCTTTATCATGATCAAAGAATAATCCTGGTGATCTATGAAGCTGAGAAACAACTACTCTTTCTGTCCCATTTATTATGAAAGTTCCATGATCGGTCATTAACGGAACAGTTCCCATATAAACACTCTGAGATTTGCCTTCTTTTAGTTTTCCTGAATCTTTATCAATAAAGAAGAGATCGCAATTTATGTGAAGTGATATCTCGTATGTTATACCCTTTAACTTACATTCTCTTTCATCAAATATAGGTTCTCCTAAAGTAAAACCAGAATATTCCATTCTGGCGAAACCATTATGACTTTCGATTGGGAAGATTGAATTTAGGACTTGCTCTAAGCCTGCATTCAATCTTTTATCCGAATCCACATATCTTTGCAGAAAAGCATCATAAGACTGAACTTGAGTTGCAAGTAAATTTGGAAGCTCCATAACGCTGGAGATTTTCTCAAAACTCCTTCTTACTCTTTTTTTCTCAGTATATGAAAAACTCATAAAGACCTCTTTAATTGATTGAAATTTATATTTTTTAAGTTAGATTATTTAAGTTCAGCTTTGGCGCCTGCATCCTCTAGTGCTTTAGCGTGCTCTTCAGCCTCTGCTTTATTTACACCTTCTTTGATTACTGAAGGAGCTTCATCTACAAGTGCCTTAGCATCTTTGAGACCTAGTCCTGTAATAGCTCTAACTGCTTTTATTACATCAACTTTTTTGTCTCCAACTTCTGAAAGATGGATATCAACAGGTGCATCATCAGCCTCTGCTTCACCACCAGCATCACCAGCAGCAGCGGGAGCAGCAGCGGCCACAGGAGCTGCAGCAGATACTCCAAATTTTTCTTCCATTGCTGATATTAAGTCAACAATGTCTATAACGCTCATTTCCGATATCGCGTCTAATATTTCTTCTTTACTTAGTGCCATTTTTTTATTCTCCAAATATTTTTTTAATTAAGGTTAAGCCGATTCTTTTTGTTCCTTCACTGCTTGCAAGGTTCTAACGAGCTTTGATGGGACTTGATTAAGAATAGTTACGAATTGATTCATAGGTGCATTGAGCAGACCTGCCAGTTGGGCCAAAGCCTGATCTCTGGAAGGCATATTTGCAATTGCGGAAAGTTTTGAAAGTTCAAGTAATGAATCTCCAAGTGATAATCCTTTTACTGCAAATTTACTATTCACTTTTGTGAAGTCATTCACTAATTTTGCCGCACTAGTAGGATCCTCAAGTGAGAAAGCCAACATAGTAGGTCCAACTAGTAAATCTTCAAAACAAGAAAATTTAGTATCAGTCAAAGCTTTTTTAGCAAGCGTATTTCTAATAATCTTCAGATGAACTGATGTATCTCGTGCATCTTTTCTAAGTTTGGTTAACTCAGTTACAGATGCGCCGTGATAGTCAGCAGCTACAGCTGAAGTTGCTTTATTAGCTATATCTTTAAGCTCTTCTACAGCAACTTTCTTGTCGTCAATGCGCATTGGCATTTTCCTATCCTCCAAATACCAATAATTGGTATTATCTTTTGGTGTTAACTAATAATAGTTAATTACCATCTGCGTAGGCCGAAATAATTAAGTAAGGAACCTTTCCTTACACCTACGGTCTCCGATGGGCGATAAATCGCACCATACTCAAGAAACTTATGTGTCTTTAAACGTTTAAAACGTTAATGAAGACAAATCTATCTCAACTCCTGCTCCCATTGTGGAAGACAAAGTCGCTTTCTTAATGAAAACACCCTTTGCTGAGGGGGGTTTATTCCTCTTCAAATCATCTAATAGAGTCTCTAAATTCTGTTGTATTTGTTCAGGTGTATAGCTTATGTCTCCGATTCTTCCATGGATGATCGCACCTTTTTCAGTTCTATATCTAATTTGTCCAGCCTTAGCGTTCTTTACTGCAGTGGCTACGTCTTTAGTGACAGTTCCTGTCTTAGGGTTTGGCATAGTTCCCTTTGGACCTAATACTTTTCCTAATGGGCTAACTATCTTCATGGTATCTGGAGTTGCGATTATGACGTCATAATCAACTTCACCTTTTTTTATTTCTTCTGCTAGATCTTCCATGCCTACAGCGTCTGCTCCGGCTTCTTTTGCTGCTGTGGCTTGATCTCCTTCAACAAAAACTGCTACGTTGCACGGTTTTCCAGATCCTGCAGGAAGAGTAGTTGCTCCTCTAACATTTTGGTCAGATTTTGTAGGATCAACTCCTAAATTTATAGCTACATCTATTGATTCATTGAACTTTACTTTTGGAGAAGCTTGAATGAAATTCATTGCCTCAGTAACGTTATACTTTTTTTCTTCTAAAGTATTAATATATTGTTTTCTTTTGCTATGACTCATTACTAACCTTCTACCTCTATTCCAGCGCTTCTTGCACTTCCAGATAATGTTCTTACAGCTGCATCCATATCTGCTGCAGTTAGGTCTGGATCTTTAATTGTTGCTATTTCTTCTAACTGAGCTCTGGTAACTTTTCCAACTTTCACACTATTCGGTGTACCACTACCTGACTTAACTCCCGCTGCTTTTTTTATTAGGACTGCCGCTGGGGTTGTTTTGATTACGAAATCGAAACTTTTATCTTCGTATACTGTAATGACAACCGGACAAGGCATACCTTGCTCCATATCTTTTGTTCGTGCATTAAAAGCGTTACAGAAATCCATCAAAGGCAAACCATGCTGTCCTAATGCTGGACCAACAGGTGGACTGGGAGAAGCCTGCGCTGCAGGAACTTGGAGTTTAATATACGTATCTATTGCTTTTGCCATTAGCCTTTCTCTATTTGGTTAAACTGTAATTCGACAGGTGTTGATCTACCAAAAATTAATACCGCAACCCTAACTTTGCTTTTTTCGTAATTCACTTCTTCAACAACCCCACTGAAATCATTAAACGGACCATCTACAACTCTAACCATCTCACCAGGTTCAAATGAGATTTTTGGTTTAGTAATGTCTGAGCCCTGCTCTAATTGCTGCATAATGCCCTGCGCTTCAACATTTGACAAAGGAGACGGCTTATCCTTAGTCCCTCCGATAAACCCCATAACCCTTGGAGTATCCTTAACAAGATGCCAGCTATCATCGTTTAATTCCATGTTTACTAAAACATAGCCCGGAAAGAATTTTCTTTGAGTTTTTCTTTCTTGTCCGCCTTTCATTTCGACCACTTCTTCTGAAGGAACCATGATTTCTCCGAAAAGATCATCCATTCCCATTCTTTCTATTCTTTCTAGAAGGGCTTCTCTGACCTTCATTTCATATCCAGAGTAAGCATGTATTACGTACCATTGTTTATCCATATCTACCCCAGTAATGCCGCAGTTGCCCAACCAAATAAGGAATCAAGTCCCCATAGAATTAATGCAGCAATCGTAATGGCTACCAAAACTATTAAAGTTGTTTGAGTTGTTTCAGTTCTTGTAGGCCACACAACTCTTCTTATTTCGGTCCTAGAGTCAATAACCGTTTTGAGAGCTTCGCTACCTTCTTGGGTTGTAGTAAGGACAAAGAGTCCTAAGCTAGCTATTATAATTACGCCTATAACCCTATATAAAAGAGGTTCTTGAAAATAATAAGAATTTCCATATACAGCAGCAGCCACAAAGGCTAGCCCTACAATCCAACGGATGTAATTTTGCATACTTATAGTCTTATTTCCCATATTTTAGGCTAAGCTTTTTTTGGCGGAGTGGCAGGCCAGGAGGGAATCGAACCCCCAACCTACGGTTTTGGAGACCGTCGCTCTGCCAATTGAGCTACTGGCCTACTATTCAATAATTTTTGTTACTACTCCAGATCCTACTGTTCTACCACCTTCTCTAATAGCGAAGTTCATTCCGTCTTCCATCGCAATTGGAGAGATCAATTCAACAGTCATATCTATATTATCTCCAGGCATAACCATCTCGACTCCCTCAGGAAGTTCAACGGCACCTGTCACGTCAGTAGTTCTGACGTAAAACTGAGGTCTGTATCCTTTAAAAAATGGAGTATGACGTCCACCTTCTTCTTTAGATAAAACATACACAGTAGCTTCAAATTTAGTATGTGGATTTATAGCTCCAGGCTTAGTCAATACTTGACCTCTTTCAACAGCATCTCTTTCTGTGCCTCTTAAAAGTATACCTACGTTTTCACCAGCCTTACCTTCGTCTAGAAGTTTTCTGAACATTTCTACACCAGTACAAACAGTTTTTGTTGTTTCTCTTATGCCCACGATTTCAATTTCTTCGTTGACTTTTATCTCACCACGCTCAATTCGTCCAGTTACAACAGTTCCGCGACCTTGAATAGTGAATATATCTTCAATTGGCATTAAAAAAGGCTTATCAGTATCTCTAACTGGCTCTGGAACGAAGTCATCTAGAGCTTGCACAAGCTCTTGGATTTTTGCTGAATATTCAGCGTCACCTTCTAGCGCTTTTAAAGCTGAACCTACTATCACAGGTGTGTCATCACCTGGGAAATCATATTCAGATAAAAGTTCTCTTACTTCCATTTCAACAAGCTCAATTAATTCAAGATCATCAACCATGTCAGCTTTGTTTAAGAAAACTACAATATGAGGCACTCCAACCTGTCTGGCTAAAAGTATGTGCTCTCTAGTTTGAGGCATTGGACCATCAGCAGCATTTACTACCAATATAGCTCCATCCATTTGAGCAGCACCTGTAATCATATTTTTGATGTAGTCAGCGTGACCAGGACAATCTACGTGTGCGTAATGTCTTGCTTCTGAATCGTACTCAACATGAGAAGTTGAAATTGTTATACCACGTTCTTTTTCTTCAGGTGCGTTGTCAATACCATCAAAAGCAATTGCTTCTCCACCCAAAGCTTCTGCTTGAACTTTAGTGATCGCAGCTGTTAACGTTGTTTTACCATGATCAACGTGTCCTATTGTTCCGACGTTGACGTGGGGTTTGGTTCTTTCAAATTTTGCTTTAGCCATTTTTTGTTCCTAAATTTAAATTACTGTTACCTGGAGCTCATAACCGGAGTTGAACCGGTGACCTCTTCCTTACCAAGGAAGTGCTCTACCTCCTGAGCTATATGAGCAAAAATCTATATTTTTGCTGCTTTATTTAGGGTGTAAGAATTTTTTTTCTGTCTTACCAGAAAGAAAATATCGATATTTATGT